>DATHGO010000229.1:0-3662 GCA_035317585.1 Gemmatimonadaceae bacterium
GGCGGCGGTGCTGACTCTGCCGCGTGTGCTTGCCGCGCAGGCAAATCCGGTCGCAGATGCGTTTCGCGAGAATGCGCGTGACGCGGCGAAAAATCTGATCGCCGCTGCAGAGGAATTCCCAACCGACAAGTTGGGGTTCAAACCGACACCAGCGCAGATGAGCGTCGCTGATATCATAGCCCATCTGTCCCAGGGAAATGATTACCTGTGTGGCAGCATCGGTGGTGTAAAAGCCCCGACACGGACGAAGGTCGCCGCGACCGACGGCAGGGACGCGCTACTCGCGCGACTTCGCGAGACGTTCGCGTTCTGCGATCAGGCGCTCGCGCCGTTGACAGACGCGAATCTGGCCGAGCAGCTTCCCTTTTTCGGCGGGCGCAAGATGTCGCGCGCTGCGGTGATGACGTTGACCACCGGCGACTGGGCCGACCACTACAGTCAGTACGCCATCTACCTTCGTCTCAACGGTATGCTTCCGCCGACCGCGAAAAAGCCCGCGATGTAATCGCGGGCCGATTTCCTAGGAAGCGAGAGCCGGTCTTAGTGAACGACTGTCGTCCGCGGTGCCGGACGTTGCGATCGGGGGCGTCAGCGACGCCTCCGACGCGACTGGAAGAGTCAGCGTGAAGGTGGATCCGATTCCTTCCGTGCTTTGCAGGGTCAAATCGCCCTGCATGGCGCGGGCGAGCTCTCGGCTGATCGAGAGGCCGAGTCCGACTCCCTGCTGAGTTGCCGTTGTCAGGTGCCTGTCGATCTGGACGAAGGGCTCGAACACGCGGTCGATGTCGACCTCGCGGACGCCAACGCCCGTGTCCTTGACGCTAACTCGCACCACGCCGGAGTCGTCATCACACGTGACGTCGATCCTGCCGTCGGCGGCCGTGAATTTGATTGCGTTGGTGACGAGGTTGAGCAGAATCTGCTGGAACCGCTCGGCGTCCGCGGCGACATGAATGTCGCGCTCGGACGGCACCACCGAGAGCGTCAATCCGTTCGCCTTCGCCTGCAGCGCGCACAACCCTTCGACCTCGCCAAGAACGGCATTTACTGGTATGGAAATCACATGCAGCGGCCGCGCCCCTTCGAGTCTCGCGATCGTGAGAACGTCGTTGATCAGGCGCAGAAGGTAGGCGGCGGCGCGCTTGATCCGCCCGAGATCCTTGACCTGATCCGGATTGACCACGCCGCGAATTCCCAGCTCGAGGATCTCGGTGTAGCCGGAGATGGCGTTGAGCGGAGTCCGAAGCTCGTGACTCATCGCGCGAAGAAACACCGTCTTGGCGTTGTTGGCGTGCTCCGCCATCATGCGTGCCTCGCCGGCCTCGGCGAGTGCCGCTGCCGCCGCGATGCGAAGTCGGACCCGATCCAGCGCCTGCGCGCAGTACCGGGACACGGTGTCGGCGAAATGCTTGTCGGCATCGGTGAACTGGCGCGGTCCGTCGAATCCGAATGACAGTGCGCCGACCGCCTGACCCGCGATCCCAAGGGGAAGAAAGATCCAGGCGCCTCGCGATTTTTCCTTGGTGATATCCTGAAAACCTGGATAGCGGGCCAGCATCGCCTCGAACGATTCCAGATAAACCGGGCGACACTTCTCGACCGTCTCGGCGTAGGGGTTTCGGGAACGGGGAAGCTCGCGGTGCTTGAACGATCGCATCACCGGGTCGAGCGTACCGGATTCCCGAAGCAGGATCAGCTCCGCTCCCTGCTCGGGCGCGACGACGACTGCGCCGGCGTCGCATTCGAGGGCGAGTATTGCCTCGCGGAGAACGGACTCCGCGACTTCGTCCTGGGTGACAGTGTTGCTAAGCGCGGCAGTTATGCGCTGAAGACGTCCGAGGCGGGCAGTCGCCGCATCGGCTACGGCCTGTGCTGACACTATCTCCTTCGTGCGGCGATCCAGCTCGGTATTGAGGGATTCTACGGCGTCGAGAGTCCCCTGCAGCTTGTCGCTGTATGCCTTGATCCGCAACAGGTTCCGGACTCGGACAGAGAGCTCGGCTCTGTCCACCGGCTTGGTGAGAAAGTCTTCGGCTCCGGCGTTCAGCCCGAGCATCTTCGCATTTCGATCGTCCAGAGCGGTGAGCAGGATGACAGGAATGTTTTTGGTGTTCGGATCGCTCTTGATCCTGCCAGCCACTTCGTATCCATCCATCCCCGGCATCATGACATCGAGGAGGATAAGATCCGGTGGTTGCCGCGCCACGGTCGCCAGCGCTTCCTCTCCGGACGCCGCGCTCAGAAGCAGGAAGCCTTCCGGCTTGAGCATCACTTCCAGCAACTCCCTGTTGTGACGCTCGTCATCCACGATCAGAATGCAGCCCGGAGAAGCGCCGACGTCCGAGCTGGGGTTTACCTTGACATCAACCATAGAGTGGCGCCTTCACCAGCTGAGCGGAGATCGTAGCCAGAAACTCCTTGTACGCCAGTGGCTTGGCGATGTAGCCATCACAGCCCGCGGCGAGAATGCGCTGCTCGTCGCCCTTCATTGCGAGCGCGGTGAGGGCGATAACCGGAATGGCGCGTGTCGATGGGTCGCTCTTGAGCAGTGCCGTCGCCTCGAGGCCGTCCATGCCGGCTAGCTGGATGTCCATGAGGATGAGATCGGGCTGCTCGACGCGCGCCAAGGCAATTCCGGTTTCAGCGTCCCTGGCGCTGAGTACGACATGACCCGCGGACTGGAGCAGGAATGTTGCCAACGTCATGTTGGCCGGATTATCCTCGACGATCAGGACTCTAGCCATATCAGGCGGTCACGCGGCGGCCCGTCATCGCTCGCCGTACTTCGGCGATGAAGCGGTCGCGGTCGAAGTTTGCCTTTTCCATGATCGACAGCACGTAGCCATTGAGCCGTGAGCGGTCCTCAGCCGTGATGTGTTTGGCGGTTACCACCAGTACAGGTATTCGCGCGGTCTCGGGATTCTCGTGGAGCGCCGCAACGACGTCGAACCCGCTGATCTCCGGCATCATCAGGTCGAGCACGATCAGATCCGGCAGCTCTCGCCGCGCTGCATCGATTGCTTCCCGACCGCCGTAGGCGCGGAGCACCGTGCTCGCCAACCCGAGGATCCGGACCGCGATCAGCTCGACCGCCTTTGGATCGTCGTCGACAACGAGAACCTTGAGCGAATCGCCCCGCGCGAGTGGGAACAGGCCAAGGCCGACAAGCGCCTCGTACAGCTCCTGCCGGGATATCGGTTTCTGCATGACGCCAGCCGCGCCAAGCGCGAAGCCTCGGGCGGGATCGGCCACGATCGAGATGATCACCACCGGAATGTGCTTGAGCGCCGGCGTCTGCTTGATGTGACTGAGGAAATCCCAACCATCCATGTTGGGCAGCATGATATCGAGCGTAATCAGGGCCAACGGCTGCCGCGCCGCGAGTACAAGAGCAGTCTCCGCAGTGGCAGCGTGAAGAACCACGAAACCCTCCGCCTCGAGCTGCACTCGGATCAGGTCAGCGGATTTGTAGTCGTCTTCAACCACCAGCGCCGTGAGCGCGCCCGGCACGACGTCCGGAACCACAGCGGCTATCGGCTTGGTCGGCGTGAGAATGCCGGCTTCCGACGGCCGGAACGGAAGCCAGACCGTGAAGCGGGAGCCTTTGCCCACTTCGCTCTCCACCGCGACCGTCCCGCCGTGCAAGTCGGCCAGCAGCTTGA
>DATHGO010000230.1:0-3522 GCA_035317585.1 Gemmatimonadaceae bacterium
CCTTCCTCGGCAGCACCTCCCCGCTCCAGTCACGCGAGGGAAAGCCCAAATAGGTGTCCGCAATCCTGTTGGTGAGCAATCCGTGAAGCGTCCCCGCCACCCAGGTATTGAGCATCACCACGATACCGAGGTGATCGTCCGGAAAGATCGTCAAGAGCGCCGGCTGTCCGTCGCCATTGCCGCTGTGCCAGATCATCTGATGACCACGATAGTCCATGACGTTCCAGCCCAATCCGTACCCCGGCCAACCCTGTACCTGGCGACCTCGCTTCATCGCTGGAGTGACGCGGATGATGGTTTGCGGTGAATGCGTCTCGACCAGCTGCGCCGCGCTCACCAGACGCTTCCCCTCGAAGGCGCCGTCGCCCATCTGGAAGCGAAGCCACGTCGCCATGTCGTTCGCCGTGGAATTGATGGCACCAGCGGGAGCGATGATGTCGATGTCCCTCCAGAGGAAAGAGCGCTGAACACCGCCGATGATCGCGTGCGGCGAGACCTTGTTGGCCTGCCGCGCGAGATCGGCCATGCTGATAGTCGTCGATCGCATTCCAAGCGGCGCAAAGATCCGCTGTCGGATGAGATCTTCAAATGATGTGTGCGCGGCAGCGGCCAGCGCTTCGCCGGCGATGGTGAAGCCTACGTTCGAGTAGATCTCCTCGGTGCGAAATGGCCGGTCGGGTTGGAGATATCTCGCGCGGTGGATGATCTCCGGCCTCGAGATATCGGTGAGCACCCACATCATGTTGGACCCGTGAAGTCCGGTGCGGTGCGAAAGCAGATCGCGCATCGTGACTTCCGAAGTCAGGTACGGGTTGCTGAACTCGAGCCCGGGCAGATATGTCCGCGCGGGCGTATCCCACGACAACTTCCCGTCATCAACCAGCATCGCTGCCGCCGTCGTGGTGAACGATTTGGTGAGCGACGCGATGTTGAACACCGTGTTGGCGTCCACACGCTCGGGCTTGCCAAGCTCACGCACCCCGTAGCCCTTGGCGACGAGCACACTGTCGTTCCTCACGATGGCGATCGCGAGGCCGGGCACTTCCCAGTCGTGTATCGCCTGCTCGATGTACCGATCAAGTGATTCTGGGAATCCAACGGCCGGCTGTTGGTTTCCCTGAGCGACGGCTGCTCGACCCGAGCAGACTACTGACGCACAGACGAAGCGCAGAATCCATCCACGTGGCCGCACCGCTCTAGGTGTTAGTTTTTTGACACTTGGGAGCGCAGGTTTGATCGTCATGGGGAGTACATCCTATTGGTTGGAGATGGGCATGCTGATGGCTTCCGACGCGGCCTGCCGAACGGCGATGTGCCGGTCACCCAGGGCGGTCTGGAGCAACGACTGATACTTCGCGCTGTGCAGCGCACCGATAAAGTCGACAGCGCTCAAGCGAACCTGCCACGCTTCGTCTCCCACCGCGCGGGCCATGGCCACAGCCGCGGTTTCATCACCGATACCGTCGAGCGCGTACGCCGCCATCGCCCGCAGCCTCCAATTCGGATCGCTGAGGAGCGCAACTAGAGCCGGCACCGCGCGCGACGCGCCTGACGTGGCGAGAGCCCAAGCCGCGTAAGCGCGAACACGCCAGTCTCGATCAGCGAGCGATTCAATGAGCGGCTCGACGAGAAGACCGTCGCGCTGGCGCGAGAGCGCCCACACCGATCGGTCACGCACGAGGTCGCCTTCCCAGGTGGGTGATCTCGAGAGCTGCGCGTAGAGGGTGCGCGCCAGGACGGAGTCAGGACCGCGAAGCGCGGCTGCATTGTTCGCAGCTGACATGACCTCCGCACTCAACGCCAGGCGTTCGCTGAGGGGACCGGCGATCGAATCACGACGCCGGTCGGGTTCAACCCCCGAAGCCTGCAAAGAGGGCAACTGCGTGACTGGCTCCGCGGTGATCGCGCGTGACTGCATTTGCGGCTCGACGGGCGCCAACTTCTCCGACACTGCCTCTACGGTCGTCGCATCGGCTGGTGCCCCGTCGATGGGAGCTGCCTCCATAGACGCTGCCTCGATAGGAGCTGCGTCGAGATGTGGCGCCGAAATCAGAACGGCCGACACGATCGCAATGGAAGCCGTAGCGAGCGTAACGCGCGGAGACATTCGTGCGCGAGACCGGCTCGGGTCCAGAATGGAGACCAATCGCGTCTCGAGCTCGGACGGCCGAGCCATCGACAGAACCCCGGCTGGTTCGCCTTGCCGCTGGAGGAGCGAGGCGCGCACTGTCTCCACGAGGACGGAAGCGTACCGCTCGGGCCGAACTCCATCGCGAATCACCTGATCGTCGCACGCACGTTCGCTCTCGGCATTCATCCGTCGACGCCCATACCACACGAGCGGGTGAAACCAGTAGAGCGCGACGGCTACATCTCCCAAGAGCTGAGTAAGGCAGTCTCGCCGGTCGACGTGCGCGCATTCATGGGCAAGCGTCGCGCGGATGCGGCTGGCTCCCCATTCGGCCGCTCCTCGTGGGAGAAAGATCGTTGGCTGAATGATTCCCGCCGTACCCGGCGCGGTGACGCAATCGGCCTCGACCAGCAGCACCTTCTGGTATATGATCCGTTGCTCGAGCTGCCCCCAGACAGCAAGGATGCGGGGATCGGAGACGGTCATTGCCGAGCGACGCAGTCGGATGACCGCAATGCTGGAACGAAGAATTCTCAGGAGACCGAGAATGACTCCAGCCAACCATATGAGGAGAAGTGCTTCGGTGCTCCGCGGAGTCGTGCTGGCACCCGCAGGCACCGCGTTAAGGATTTCCCCGACATCGAACAGGGCCCGCGACGCGGGCGCTTTCGTTGTTGCAGCCGCCGAAGTTTCAGGCCCGCGAATCGGGAATGGATTGCGAATGCCCAGACTGGGAACCGTTGCGCTCAGGAGCGGAAGCGAAAGCGACGCGGCGATCGCAGCTGTCCAGAGCGCATGTTGCACCGCCGCAGCTCGCCGCCGAAGCACTACCGCAACGCCCGCCGTCACAAGAAGGAGTATGGTTGCGCGAATTGCCGCGGCCGCCACGAAGGCGAACAGCTCGCTCACCGCGCTCTCGCTTCTGATCTTCTGTTCCGCTTCCCCATCTTCCGACGCTCCTTTTTCACCAGCTCGGAGAGCCGCTCCAGCTCCGCGCCATTCAGCGAGCGCTCACTGCTGCCGAGCATCGCGGCCATTGCGCTGGCGGCCGAGCCGTCAAAGAAAGTGCGAACGATATGCGAGAGAATCGATGCGCCGGCGGCCTGACGAGGGAGGGATGGTGAATAGACGAATCTGGTCCCCTTCTCTTCGTGGCGAAGGTGTCCCTTCCGCTCGAGAATGCGGAGCAGTCCCCGCACGGTCGTATAGGTGGGAGCATCAGGCATCTCCGCGCGTACCTCCGCCGCCGTAGCTCGCCCACGCCTATAGATCGCGTCCATGATCTGTCGCTCGCGCTTACTGAGCTGTGGGATGTCGGTCTTGGCCATGGCGGCGCGATACCCGGAATGGTGAAGTGTCAATATTTTAACACATGCGCCGGTTTGTCAAGA
>DATHGO010000231.1:0-5768 GCA_035317585.1 Gemmatimonadaceae bacterium
GCCGCCATCACACCGGGTGGAAGAGTTGCGCACCCTGACTTTTTCGATCAACTCTATTCGTACGCGTGGTTCGTAACGTTCGGCCTCAGTTTTCTGATTTACTGGCTGCTCATGCGGCGTCAGGTAATTGCGGATAACGCGACTTCTACAAAATCATAAGGAGATAGCGGGATGGCGCGTGTCGTAAAGTGTGGTCTCATTCAGGCATCGCATGCGGGCCCGACCGACGCGCCGCTGGAGAAAATCCGCGAAGCCAATATCGAGAAGCATCTGAAATTCCTCGATCAGGCCGGGAAGGAGGGCGTGCAGATCGTGTGCATGCAGGAGATCTTCACCGGCCCGTACTTCTGCGCGGAGCAGAATACGAAGTGGTACGACGCGACCGAGAAAATTCCCGACGGGCCGACGACGCGGTTGATGCAGGAAGTCGCGAAGAAGTACTCGATGGCCATAGTGGTTCCGCTCTACGAGGAAGACGAGACAGGCGTCTATTACAACACCGCCGCCGTCATCGACGCGGATGGAACGTATCTGGGAAAGTACAGGAAGAGCCACATCCCCCATACCGCGCCGGGTTTTTGGGAGAAGTTCTATTTCAAGCCGGGTAATCTTGGATATCCGGTTTTCAAGACCAAGTACGCGGACATCGGCGTGTACATCTGCTATGACCGGCATTTCCCCGAGGGTGCGCGCGAGCTCGGACTGAACGGCGCCGAGATCGTATTCAATCCCTCGGCGACGGTGGCGGGACTCTCGGAATATCTGTGGAAGCTGGAGCAGCCCGCGCACGCGGTGGCGAACGCGTTTTTCGTCGGCGCGATCAATCGGGTCGGCTTCGAGAAGCCGTGGAACATCGGTGAGTTCTATGGACAGAGCTACTTCTGTGACCCGCGCGGACAGATAGTGGCGCAGGCGTCGCGGGACAAGGACGAGCTGATCACCGCGGAGCTCGACCTCGAGAAGATTCGCGAGGTCCGGAATGTGTGGCAGTTCTACAGAGATCGGCGGCCGGAGACTTACACGGGGTTGTGTAAGCTCTAAGCAGTCGTGAAAGTGCCCGCTCTGGCGTGAGGTTAGTCGGAAGCTAGATTCGCGGAATGGCCCCTCGCGATTTCGAGATCGACAAGGACATCCGCCGCGCTTCGACACTGCCGGCGCGCGTCTACTCGGACCCCGACTACTTCGAGCTCCAGAAAGATCGCGTCTTCGCCCGCAGCTGGCAGTGGGTCGGCGATGCCGCGCGCGTCAAGGCTCCGGGACGCGTGGCGCCTTTCACGCTGCTAGACGGGTGTCTCAACGAGCCGCTGGTTCTCACCTCGGACGACGAGGGCGAAGTGCGCTGCCTGTCGAACGTCTGCACGCATCGGGGCGCGATCGTGGTCGAGGGGGAAGGGCACGCGCGCTCTCTTCGCTGCAGGTACCACGGACGCAGGTACTCGCTCGATGGCAAGTTCGTGTCGATGCCGGAATTCGACACGACGGTCGGCTTTCCCTCGGAGAAGGACAATCTCCCGCGGCTGCCGCTCGAGCGTTTCGGTCCGCTTCTTTTCAGCGGCATCGCTCCGGAGATGCCGTTCGACGAATGGATCTCACCGGTGCGCGAACGCGTGTCGTTCATGCCGCTCGACGAATTCGTGCGGGACAACGCGACATCGCAGGACTATCTGATCAACGCCAACTGGGCGCTCTACTGCGACAACTACCTCGAGGAGTTTCACATCCCGTATGTGCACGCGGGATTGGCGGAGAAACTCGATTACTCCGGCTATCGCACCGAGCGGTACCGCTATGGGAATCTCCAGCTGGGAATCGCCAAGGCTGGGGAGCCGGCGTTTGATCTGCCGAAGGGACATCCCAACGCGAGCGAGCGTGTGGGCGCGTTCTATTTCTGGTTGTTCCCCAACATCATGTTCAACTTCTATCCGTGGGGACTGTCGCTCAACGTCGTCACCCCCCAGTCAGCCGGACGCACCAAAGTCGCGTTTCACTCCTACGTGTGGAACCCGGCGCTCCGCGAGAGCGGCGTCGGAGCGGGACTGCACCGCGTCGAGATGGAAGACGAGGAAGTGGTCGAGTCGGTGCAGCGCGGAGTGCGGTCGCGTCTCTACGACCGTGGCCGGTATTCGGAACGCCGCGAAGTTGGCACCCACCATTTCCACGAGCTGCTGGCCGACTTCATGGCCAGACCGCCCGCTACGAACGGAACTTCGCGACTGATTTCACGCGAGTGACCGATCCCGTGGAGACGCGGGGACCGGCGAGCGCGCCCGCCGCTCGACCGGCGCGGAGCCTTCTCACAGTACTCGGAGTCGTATTTGGACTCTCTGTAATCGTCGGCAACACCGTCGGCTCGGGAATCCTGCGCACTCCCGGCGAGATCGCGCAACATTTGCCGAGCGTCCCGCTGTTCTTAGGCGTGTGGGTGATGGGGGCGGTGTACGCCGCGTTCGGCGCAAATGCGCTGGCGGAGCTCGGGACGATGATGCCGGAGTCGGGTGGATTCACTGTATTCGTACGCAGGGGCATGGGCCCGTACGCTGGATTCGTGATCGGCTGGAGCGATTGGTTGTCCACGTGCAGCAGCGCGGCACTGGCGGCGATCGTGATTGGCGAATACACGGCGCTGCTTTTCGGATGGCAGAAGGGCGTCGCGTGGATGATCGGATCGGCGGTGATCCTCGGGTTCGCTCTGCTGCAGTGGATCGGTGTGAGGTCTGGCAGCAGAGCGCAGATGATAACCGCCATCGCGAAGACGGGAGCGTTCGTCGTTCTCATCATCGCGTGCTTTGCCTGGGGTGGGGGACCGTCGGTGCAGGCCGGCGACACATCGCGCTTACCGGTTCCGCATGGATTTGCCCTCGTCACGGCGCTCGTACTCTCGATGCAGGCGGTGATCTTCACGTACGACGGCTATTACGCGATCACGTATTTCTCGGGTGAGGTCAAGGATCCGGCGCGCGAGATTCCGCGCAGCATCTTCGGAGGAGTGGTAGCGGTTGGACTTCTGTACGTGCTGGTGAATCTCGCCTTCCTGTACGTCCTCCCGCTTTCCAAAATGGCCGGCGATCCGCTCGTAGCCGGGTCCGCGGCGCGCGAGGTCTTCGGGGTGAAGGGCGACACGGTGCTGCGGTCGATCATGATCATCTCCCTGCTGAGCGCCGTCAATGCGTTTCAGCTGATGGCGTCCCGTGTTCTGTACCGCCTCGGCGCGCTCGGGTTTCTGCCATCAGCGGAATACGTAAATCGAGGAGGGACGCCGTCCGTGGGATTGCTGCTCAGCACGATTGTCGTGCTCGCGCTGGTGATCACGGGCACTTTCGAGCTGGTGCTTGCGATAACGGCTTTCTTTTTCGTGTCGAACTACGTCCTGACCTTTGGAAGTCTCCTGATTCTCCGAAAAAAAGAGCCTGAGACTCCCCGGCCGTACAAGGCGAAGGGTCATCCGTGGACGACGGGCGGAGTTTTTCTGCTTTCAGTCGCATTTCTCATCGGTGCGGTAGCGGCCGACACGCGGAACAGCGTCTATTCGCTCATTCTTCTCGCGTTGAGCTGGCCGCTTTATTTGCTGGTCCGTCCAAAGGTCGAGTCGTAGTAGTCATGGACGTGTCGGGAATCTGCGGCGGCGGGATGCGAACGCACGGCGCCCTGTTCCAGCTGCGCAAAGCGCGATCGGCCGCGCGAACGCTCCTGTTCCACTCAAACCATCGACGTTCCGCCGGCAGTCGGGCACAAGCAAGCCGGGCTTCGATGCCGGCGCGCGCGTCCGGAGGCAGCTCTGCGCGCCGCGAGACCAGAGTGGGGATCGCGTCCCTCGACAGTCTGTTGACGTAGTCCCAGTCGAACTTCCCACTTTGCGCCACACGATCGATGTTCTGGTTGACGATCCACGCTTCGTAGTTCCAGAACACCAGGACGGTGAACACACCAAGGGCAATCTCCGCCACCCGCCTTCCGAACGAAACGGAGATCGAGCCCCGCGTGACTTCAATCGCGAGCGCGATCAGCACGAGCGACATGCCGACCATGTACGCCTGCGGAAACAGTCGAGCAGTCGTGAATCCGTAGGCCTGCTCGTAGAGGATCACTCGCCGAAAGGCGGAAACCAGTACCAACTCGAGCGCTATGAGAAGCGCGATCTCCAGCCGAGCCAGCATGCGCCGGTCACGCTCGGTCGTGTCAACGGGACGCGTGAATTCCAGAATCAGAATGATCGCGCCGACAATCGTCGCCGCGAGTGACAGCTCTCCGAACCCCCGGCGCGCGTACTCGGCGAACGTGACGCCGCTGTCTATCGCTACCGGTGGTGGGTGAATGAAGTAGGAGATCTGAAGCACCACAAAGAGCCAGAGCACAACCGCGGCGCTCCAGAGCATCATTCGCTGTTCCGTGAGACCGATTGTCACCGTTCGAGGCAGCGCCGGCATGCTGGGAAGTCTCGATCCGATTTGTCGCGACGAGATCGAATTCGCGCCCAACGTTATCGAGAGCAGGAAACCGAAGAACAGCAATCGAGGTGGGAATGACCAGTCGGGGAGCCACCCCGCAATCCGGTCAGTGCCCCACCGTATTACAGGATCAGCGCTGCCGAGCAGCATGATGAGAATGAGCACGATCGGCAGGGACAGCAGAGTTCCCCTGATTATGGACCTGGCTCTAGGGGAGGAGATCGACCCCGAAGCGTCAGCCGCTTCGAACGCGGTAGCCTGCCAGGCCCGCAATGGCGCCAGTAAAGGCACTGCGGCGAGCAATTTTGCCGAGAGTGCACTCCAGGACTCGGAGCCGACTGCGATGACGGCGAGTCCGAGCAGCATCGCGTCGCTGATCACGACGAAGAACCGGATCGGGTCTTTGTCCGTGACAGCCAGCCCGAAGCTGAGCAGCGTTGCCCAGGTCAACAGTACAACGAGCGGCGCCTCGACCTTTTTTTGACCAACGATTCGGGAGAGGATGACCGAGATCGAGGCCGCGGCTACCCAGATTGCCCAGTTGATCCCTGGCCATGCGGAGAAGAGGAGGGCGGCTCCGACGGCCGAAGTGAGGAGAGCGGCGGTCCAGGTCAATGTTGCTGAGTTGTCGCGCATAGGTGTCCGAAAGTGAAGTAAAAGAGTACTTCATATAACGATGTAGAGTACTTTATGTAACAAAGTAAAACTTCACAAGGGGCGAAGAGCGTAGCACATAGCGTGAAGCTGCTTTTTCGATTCCGGTCCCATTGACTTAGCCTCGTCGGCGAATACCTTTACAAGGCTATGGCGGAACGCAGTTTACCGCGCCCGCTTTACACTAAAATTTGATCGCCGAATCAGCCCGCTCGCGCGGGCACCCGCCTCAAGCCGGCGGTCGGCGCGCCTCGAGTCCCCACCTGCGAACCAGTTGCGGGTGCACCCGGCGGCAGCGGATGGATACCGGTCCCGTTCAGGGACGCCATGGTCCACCCGCGTTTTTGTTGAATTGAGACGACCGGCTCCAGCTGTTTGGAACGGCTACCATAGAGAGAGTTTTTCAGAGATCATGGCACGGCACACCCCGCTCGACCGTTACCGTAATATCGGCATCATGGCCCACATCGATGCCGGGAAGACGACTATGACAGAGCGCGTCCTGTATTACACCGGCAAGACCCACAAAATCGGCGAGGTGCATGAAGGCACCGCGACGATGGACTGGATGGAGCAGGAACAGGAGCGCGGCATCACCATTACGTCCGCCGCGACTACCGCGTTCTGGACGCGTAACGGGATCGAGTACCGCATCAATATCATCGACAC
>DATHGO010000232.1:0-3090 GCA_035317585.1 Gemmatimonadaceae bacterium
TGATTCTGGTATAATTGGCCCTTAACCTTTGCCAACTTTGCTAACGTGATTCGAACGGTTGTTTTCATCATTGCATTTAGCCTTTGCATAAATGCGGTTTGGGCGAGAGACGAAAGATCAATCAAGAAGTTGCGTGACGCGTTCGTGGCGCTCGCCCCAGACGTAGATCCAGGCGAGGCCGAGCTGGTCTCGGTGACGGCGCACACCGCCTCGCGCAGCCTTGCGCGCGAATATGGCCTCGTTTGGTGCCCAGTGTTTCAGAACTTACTGATCCACATGGGCAAGCGACAACGTGGCTATTGCGGCCATTATACGCGTGATATCGGCGAACGCCTGAAAGGGCTCAGGCTCAAGACGCTGGTGCTTCACTGGGGTGCTGCTTATGCAGGAACCCCGGGCGAGAACAATTGTCTGGTAGTCACCGCACGCAATCAGCCTTTCGAGGAGGGCATCATCATGGATGCCTGGCGTCAGGGCGGCCGATTATTCTGGTGTCCACTCAAAAAGGATCTAGCCGAGCGTAGGACTGAGAACCCATTTTCGCAAAGATCCCCCGACGGCGGGGCCCTCAACAACAGCTCGGCATGGGAAGAAGACCCGCTCTACACCGCTTGGTTGCAGGACTACAAACACGTTTACAAATGGCAATGGCAACCGACGGTGCGATAACTTGTTAGCCACGCTACTACTCTTTGAACTCGCCTGCGTGCTCGTGCGTTTGAATCACGTTGCCCGCTTCATCGTAAACGCGAATCACAGCATCGTGTGATCGGCTGTAAAACTTTGCGTAACCGATTGCATTGCTGACTGCGGTTAGCTGCATCGCTTGGTTAGACGGTTTTTGGTGATGATGGTCGACAGCACGGTGGCTATCAGCTCTTCCCCCGATTCGCGGATGGCACGCACCTCGCCGCTGCAAAAGGAGAGTCTCTTGCCAGCTCGCAAAACCGACGCGGTAGCCAAGAATCGCAGACCGTCGGCGGGTGCGAGCAAGCTAATCTTGAACTCGACCGTCAAGACCTCGGCGCCGGCCGGCGCGAGAGTCATGGCCGCGTATCCACATGCGCTATCGGCAATACTGCTAATCACGCCCGCATGGACATAGCCGTGCTGCTGGGTGAGCGCGGGAGAGAACGGTACCGCAATGTGGACACGACCGGGCTCGACAAGCTCGAGCGACGCTTCCAGCGTCTTCATAAAGGCTTGTCGCGCGAAACTGCTTCGAATTTGGTCTGGAGTAGCCAACGCGCGTTACCGTCTAACGAGAATTGTGCGCACAAAGTGCGTAAAATAAGGCGCACGTTGTGCGTCTATTTCTTGCCCTTCCGAGGGAGCACCGGTTAAAGGGCTGCACGGCGAGAATTGTGCCGAATTATTCGGCATTTAGGAAGCGGAATCGGATGGGACGAGTGGCGAAGCCGCTGCTCAACGGGGCGAGCGGTTAGCATTCTTGTTCGCCTTCCTCACATTACATTTTGTGGGAGCGTCATCGCAACCTTCAGCGATCGCCAATTCGGCCCATACATGGCTTTGGGAGTTGGCGCATGTCAACGCCGTCAGCTCAGGCAGCGATCAATCGCCGTGAGCGCCTGCTGGATGTCATCCGCGTCATTGTAAAGATGCGGGGAGAATCTCAGGACGTTCCTGCGCGCCGACACGACGATCCCGGCTTCGTTGAGACGTTCGGCCAGGATCCGCACGTCCATGTCGGCGATCCGGGTGGCGACGATCGAGGAGCGCGCGGCGTCGTCCGTGGGCGACAGGATTTCGGCGTTTCTTTCGCGCAACCCCTCGATCAGAAGATCGGCGAGCGTCTTGTTCCTAGAGAAGATCCGCCCGACGTCCAGCCGCAGCAGGTAATCGATCGAGCTGGCGAGACCCGACGCGCACCCGTAGGCCATGGTGCTGAACTCGAAACGGTGGGCGTTCGGGGGGAGCTTCAGTCGATCGGCACGCAGATCCCACATCCGCTCATGGGATCGGAATCCAACGAGCCCCGGCTCGAGGCGTTCGTGAAGATGGGGCGCGAGATACATCACGGCGACGCCGAACGGCCCGCACAGCCACTTGTAGGAGGCGGTAATCAGGGCGTCGACCCCGAGCGCCCCGACGTCGATCGGGAACCCGCCGGCCGACTGCGTTGCGTCGATGACGAGCAGGGCTCCGTTCCGGTGCGCGGCTTCAGCGAGCCCCGCCACGTCGAGTCGCTGGCCGGTGCTGTAAATCACGTCGGAGACGCAGACGACGGCGGTCCCGGGATCGATCAGGCCGATCAGATCGTCGGCCAGCGGATAATCGCCCTTCGTATCGTCGAGCCTTACTTCGGCTCCCGTGTGGCGCGCGACGCGCGCCCACGGGTAGATCGTGCTGGGAAACTCGAGACCGGTGCTGACGATGTTGCTGCCGGCAGTTGGCGCGACGGCCCAGGCGAGGGAAGCCAGCAGCTCGGTCGCGCTCGATCCGACCGCGATCTCCTCGGGACGGCAGTTGAACAGCCGCGCGGCCGATGCGTGCAGTGTCGCGAAGGCCCGCTCCTCAGCGGACTCGTCGAAATGAATCGTCCCGTTCTCGGCGAGATCATGCATCCATTCGACCACCGCCCGCTCCGCGCCGCCGTACATGAGGCAGACAGAGGCGGTGTTAAGGTAAACACTCTTCCTGCTCGCGGGAAAGTCGTCCGGTGCGACGATTGGGGTCAGGTCAGACAATGCGGTGTCGCCTCCGATGGGGTTGTCCCTAGTGAAAATTCCATCCGCCCTTTCCTTGCTGATTGTCTACATAACGCTCACGTTCAGTTGTCGGTTGCATCGTGTTGCTAGCAAATCCGGCGACCTCACCGACTCCCCGTGCGTCTCTTTGGTTGCGAATCTGAACATAATTGAACACCTCGGACGATGTCTCACTCTCGCTATTTTGACGTTCTTTCTCGCAGTTTTACATAATGAAGAAAGGCGGGGGCGGGAATCGAACCCGCGAATAGCGGTTTTGCAGACCGCGACCTTACCACTTGGCTACCCCGCCGCTGCGCAGAACTGAGACTAACGTGTCAGAGTAGCGTGTCAAAAGTGTGCAATTCGGCGTTGGACGTTC
>DATHGO010000233.1:0-4983 GCA_035317585.1 Gemmatimonadaceae bacterium
GCGATCATCCGATTCTCGCTCGAGTTCACCCGACAGCCAGACGCGCAACTCGGTTTAGTTGTCGGTGCACTGTCGATGGGTCAGCTGCTATCAATGATCATGTTTGTTGTCGGCGTCGCACTGCTCGGCGGGGTGTATCTCGGTCGCAAGCGATCTGACGCACGACCCGCAATCATCGGGATAAACGTGGACCACATTTACCCCGATGATCACCCATGATCACTGCCCGAGGCTGACCCTGAACTGAAACATCCGAGGTCTTCCGACGGATGCTCCGCTGAAGAATGCTCCCTTCAGCAAGTACTTCTTGTCGAAGATGTTGTCGATGTAAAACTCGGGACGAACCAGTGCGCGACCGAAAGCAAAGCTGAATCCGGTGCTTCCGTTCAGAATGAAGCTGGGTTTCACCTTGATGCCCTTGTTGAAATCCAGGAGTCCAGTGCCATAAGAGCAATTGCAATCGGCGGGATCGACTCCGTTGGTCAGGCCCGAGCCATAGATGCCCGTAAGGCTCGCATATGCAGCATTCAGAGAATATGTCGCCGAACCCAGTGCACTCAATCTCTGGTCATGATCGAGATCGAACCAGCCCTGCGGCTCATCAGTCGGGAAGAATCCCCCCGTGATAGGTCCGTGTCCATAAGCGTGATTGAGGGCAACGTTGAGGTACGCGGAGAACGGGCCAGGAGGGCGAATCTCCTGCACCGTTTCGATTCCGGTGATCTTCACCTTATCAATGTTAACCGACGTCACGATCGCTGATCCGGGAACGGTGTTGTCATCGATACCCGGCGAGCTCTCCTTGTGATACGCGGAGAATTTCGAAACGAGCCCGAAGGGAAACCTGTGAACGTATCCCGCCTCGTAGAAATGATCGCGCTCGGGGAGCGTCGGTTCGGTCGCCACGCCACCCTGCGCGACGCTGGTAACAGCGCGCAGGTCTTCGACGTTGGTAGGAAGGAAGAGGCGGCCGTAGTACAAGTACAGCGTGTTCCCCGAATTCGGGTAGAAATTGAGTCGCACCCGAGGACTCCATTGCGTCTGGGTTCCGGCGAACGGAGCGTTGTGTGCGTCGTAACGCAGGCCGGTGCGAATCTCGAACTGCTCGACGGGTGAATATGCGACTTGCCCGTAGCCGCTCGCGTCCCATCCCTTGAGCGACGAGTTCGATGCCGGACCAGGATTTCCGCTGGCGTCAACGGTGCTGAAATCTTCGTGACCCCGAGTCAAGCTTGATAACGTTCCGAATTTGAACTCCAGCTCCCGGGCCGGGTGGATCGAATAGTCCGCTTTCACGCCGAGCGCGTTGAAGTTCCTGTTTTCCTGGATGTTGTAGGCCGTAAGCGTATCCGGGAAGAAAATGAATTGCGGAGCGTCGTTTACTCCCGGCGTGTAACGAAGCCCGCCGTGCCGATAAAATAGTCCGACGAAGAGCTCCGGCGCGCCTCCTGCATTCACTGCGTTGCCACCCCCCGTGTACTCGGGCCCGGCGAACTGGTGTCTCCAGCCGAGGTTCACGAAGCTGTTGATGTCGCGCTGGTTGTCGTCCTGCAGGTTGTTGCCAGTGGTGTCGAACGGGACCTGAAACTTCGTCTGTGACAGATTCCCATCGAGATTGACGACGTCGTACTGGGTGGGGGTGTACTGGATTTTTCCGAATCCATACCAATCTTCGCCGTGATTGTGAAAGTTCTGGACCTCGTTCGTGACTGGATCGAGGATCACCGGCTCGCGCCGCATGTCCGTCGTCTGATGCGAGCCGGAGAAGAAGTAACCCAGCTTTCCGGAGTTGGTGCTCGCGTTCAATCCCTGGCCGTACGTGTTGTAGTTCCCGGCGAAGCCCGAAGCCTGATAGTGCAATCCGCCAGCAGGAATTCGCGTGGTGATGTTCACGACCGCCGCGTTCTTGTTTCCGTACTCGGCGTCCCAACCGCCGGTTATGAAATCGATCTCGTTCACGACGGCCGGCTCGAATAATTCATTGAGGCTGCCCGATATCCCGGCGGGCACGGGTACGCCATCGACGTAGTAGGTGTACTCCGCGTGCTGGCCGCGAATGTGGACCTCGCCGGTGGGAGCGCGGGCTGCGCCGGCAATGGATTGCTGGAGGATCTGTGACGTCGTATTGGTTGGCGCGCCGTGATACTGGTCCTGCTTGAACCGCTGATCTCCGGTGCGCGTATCGACTGCGAGCGGCACGGATGCGTTGACGGTCACACCCTGGAGACTTATCGCCACGGCGGTGAGAGCAAAATCAACTCTGATGTCCGCGTTGCTGTCGCCGATGGTGATTGTTTTTGACTGCGGACCAAAACCCAGAAAGCGGGCGGTTATTGTATATGTGCCCTGGGCGATGTTGTGGGTCGTGTAGCGTCCGAACGCATCCGTAGATGCGTTGGCGATTACCTCCGTGCCGCGCATGACGCTGACTTCCGCGGATGGAAGGGGCTGACCGCTGCCGGCGTCGGTAACGACCCCGGTGATGTCGGCATTTGCCCAGCGTACCGGGTCGGCCGCGGAAACGCCAGAGTAGAGCGTGAGCAGAGCTGCGACAACAAGAGATATGCGCGACGCTACGCGATGTACGCGTAGAAATGAAAACGACATGAATTGCCTCGATGTAGGGTGCCATGGAACGCCGACACACGGTGTGACCGGCGTGCGTGATCCTGATGTGCGGCACCGCTGGAGCCAGGGGCTCCGGGTGCGCGGATGGATTACGCCTGTGCGGGTGGCGCCCGGGGGAGGCTTGGTGCGCCGTCAGTCAGCCACTCTGGGATGAGCGGGAGACGGCGGGCAATCTGAAGAGATCTTGCGTGCGGAAGAGGTGCCGGCGACCGGTCCGTCGACGTGGCGACAGCGCCAGCAACGAATTGGCAGAGCGCGCAATTGTCTTCCTGGTGGACGCGAGGGCAGCGCGGGTGCCGATGATCTTCGATGTGGGGACGCGCCGCGGCAGTGACGGCATCGCCAGCCGCCTCTGCGTCAATGATGCCGACGACGCCCGGCAAAACCGATTGCGCTAGCGCGGCGACGAAGATCCAGCCACGAACGAATCGCGTAACGCGACTACCCACTCTGTCGTTTCCTCAGGTAGAGAACACCGGGCAATCTAATCCGGTCATGCTCCAGGGCCAAACGTGGCCTTGGTCGAGGACTCATTGGTATGTTGCTGCATCCTGACGCGCGAATACGCCGGCTAGTCAATTATTGCTGATCACTTCAGTCAAACATCTGATGATTACTACAAATGATTGAGATTCCTTCTCACACGATTGCTCAACTCCTGTATCTCGTACACACGGATCCAGAGGAGCTGCGGGAAGCTCTGGGTGAGTTGCGCGCTCCCGACATCGCCGAAGCTCTACGCGAGCTGCCGCCGGAAGCCGCCGCGAAGGTGATGGCGTCGCTTCCATTCGAGCTCGCGGTCCAGGTGTTCGACGAGCCGGAGCTGACTCGTCATCGCTGTGCGATCATCCAGCTCATCGAGCCGCGCAAGGTCGGACCCCTTATTGAAGCAATGTCCGCCGACCAGCAGGCCGATCTGTTTCGGGAAGTTACCGCGGAGGACCGTCCACGTTTGCTGGCGACCGTCAGTGAATCGACTCGCGCCGCGCTGATGAAGCTCTTGCAGTATCCGCCCGAGACCGCCGGCGGAATCATGACCACCGAATTCGTCAGCGTTCCATCGGACTGGAGCGTCGACCAGGCGCTGCGGCTGATCAGGGAAGTAGGCGGCCGCAAGGAGACTGTGTACGCCATCTACATCGTGGATCCCACGACACAGGAGCTGGTCCACGTGGTGTCGCTGCGCGAGCTGCTGACGGCCGAACGCGAGGAAAATGTGCTCGACGTCGGCAAGAGGAGACCGCCGCTGACGGTGCCGGCGGCCATGGATCGCGAAGAAGCGGCTCGCCTCATCTCGAAGTACAACCTGCTGGCGATTCCGGTCGTCGACGATCAGCGGCGCATGCTTGGTATCGTCACGGTCGACGATGTCATCGATGCGCTGGTCGAAGAGACGACCGAGGACGTCCAGCGCTTCGGAGGTATGGAGGCCCTCGACGCGCCGTACATGGAAATCGGATTCGTGGAGATGATCAAGAAACGCGCGGGCTGGCTGTGCGCGCTATTCCTGAGCGAGATGCTGACGGCGACCGCGATGCAGCGCTTTCAGGGCGAGATCGAGCGGGCCGCCGTGCTCGCGATGTTCATTCCGCTGGTCATGAGCTCGGGCGGTAACTCCGGCTCCCAGGCGACGTCACTCGTGATACGCGCGCTCGCCCTTCAGGAGCTCAAACTACGCGACTGGTGGCGGATCGCGGTGCGCGAGCTGCCTACCGGGCTGGTGCTGGGCGCCATCCTCGGCGTAATTGGCTTCACCCGAATCGTGCTCTGGCAGAACCTCCACATCTTCAGCTACGGACCGCACTATTTTCTGCTGGCAATCGCCGTCGGGTTCTCGCTGGTCGGAATCGTCGCGTTCGGATCACTCGCCGGATCGATGCTTCCATTCCTGTTGAAACGAATCGGATTCGACCCCGCCAGCGCGTCCGCTCCGTTCGTCGCGACGCTCGTCGACGTTACAGGGCTCGTGATTTACTTCTCGGTGGCGTTCCTTGTTCTTCACGGCACGCTCCTATAGATCGTGGGTCGGGTGCTAGGAGCGGTGTGCACTGCAACTGAACGGGTGCGAGACTGAAAACTGCAACTGAACGGGTGCCAGCATCCAGTGGCGCAGATACGAGGCTTTCGTTTACTACGTCGGGACGTAACTCGAACCCTTCGGAGTACAAGCGAGAGCCTGTACCGTGAGTCCAGGAGGAACGTCTCGACGTCGTGAACTGTCAACTGACAGCTGCGCTACTGACAGCTGGCACCCGTTCTTTTTGTTCTTACTTCACGGTCAATCGACGTACGAGCGCAGCCGCTCCAGCATTCGACGATCCGTACTCTCAGCGTCATCAAGCTTGGGCGTCTCAA
>DATHGO010000234.1:0-19660 GCA_035317585.1 Gemmatimonadaceae bacterium
GCTTGAGATCCTTCGACGGCAGATCGACGCTCAAGGTCAGCTGCTTCTTCTTCACCATCGGCTCGATTTGCTGCGAGATCTCGGTCATGATCTCTCCGAGCGCCACGTCGTCGAGATGCAATGGCATCCGGCCGGCTTCGATCTTGGCGAGGTCGAGAATGTCGTTGATCAACGCCAGCAGGTGCTGTGCGGCGCCCTGGATGCGGCTGAGTCCCTCTTCCTGCCTCGGCGTGAGGTCGCCGTAGATCCGATCCAGCATCAGCGACGCGTAGCCTATGAGCGCGTTGATTGGCGTCCTCAGCTCGTGCGACATGCTAGCGAGGAATTCAGACTTGAGCCGATTCGCCTTCTCCAACTCTCGCGACTGCCATTGGAGCCGGGTGTTCTGTTCGGCGAGATCCGCGGTTGCCGCCTGAATTCGCTCCTCGAGCTGGCTCGAGAACGTCTTGAGCTCCTCGTAGAGACGCTCGTTCTCCGCCTGCTCGGTGAGGTCGTGCAGAACCGACACGATCGCGAGCGGCTCGCCCCGACGATTGAGAATTTTTCCCGAGACCACTTCGACCGGAAGCTCTACGCCAGTTTCGGGGATTTGGAGCTTCATCTGCTCGCGCCGAGCCAGCGACGGGCTGATGGTGAAATCCGAGATGAAGGTCGTGAACTTTGTGTCGTTCGCCTGGACCATCGCCGCCCGATCCCAGCTCTGGCTATCGTCGGCCTCGAACAGCTGCTCAGCCTCCTTGTTCATGAGGATGATGTTCGACCGATCGTCGGTGACGAGGATCGGGTCCGCGACGTTCTCGAGAATGAGGTTGAGCCGGTCGCGCTCGCGTTTCGCGTCGATCTCGGCGAGCCGCACCCGCTGTACCTGGCGCTCGAGCTCGTTGGCGGCGCGGCGGAGATCCGTTACGTCACGCAGCACCGAGACGGTCGATCCGCTATCGCCCCCGTCCGCGGGGCCGAGGCGGTGCGTCAATACCTCGAACAGCAGATCGGTCCCTTCGTCAGGGTCGACCAGATTCAGCTCGCGCGATCCCGCTGATTCCTTCGACCCCATTGCCGCTTTCGAGAGGTGCGACGTGAAAAGCAGGTTGTTGATCTCGACAGCGCGACGCCTTCCTTCCGAGTCCTTGTCGCTGGTGAAGAGCAGATGCTCAGCGCGTTTGTTCTGGGCGATAATGTCCCGATCCGCGTTGATGATCACGATCGGATCTGGCAGCGAATTCATGATCGTGGTCAACATCTCGCGCTGCTGTCCAAGCCGACCCGTGGAGAGACGGAACTCCTCGACGGCGGCCAGGCGAGACAGAACTGGTCCGGCCAGGGACGCGGCGTGCATTAGCGCCGCCACAGTATCGTCATCGATAGAAGCGTCGAGCAGAGCGACACCACCCGGTGCGTGACCGATCTTCCGCCGCCGGTCGACGCCCGACCGACGCCTCACCTGACACCCCCGCAACTGGACGAGCTCGAGCTCGGCATCACTGAGGAGATGCGGCGCTTCGCGGAACTGCGGCTGTGGAAACGGGATCGCGGTCCACTCGCCAAACGGAATTCCGGGGAGGGGCGCAACCCCATCGCAACTCACGGCGTGAAGCGAGAGCGCGGAAACGGCGAGAGGATTCGAGAGATCGTCGATTGGAAAGGAGACCGCTGGAGGGCCTTCCGCCTCGAAGCCGACGCTGGCGGTGTTGATGAAACGATTGGGAGGGCTGTCCAGCGTCACGGCCAACCCCCGGCGCGCACCGACAATATCGGCGAACTGCGCGAGCATGAACGTCGCGGCAGTTTCGAAATCGGGCGCTTCGGAGATAGCGGAGAGAAGCTCGGCCAGGCGCTCTCCGCTGAGTTGCGGGCTGATCGCTACCGCGGCACTCTCACGCTTGGATTCGTTCAAGTCGCCGCTTCAGATCTGCATTTTCTATCCGCATCCGGTCGAGCTCGTCCGCTCCGCCGGCGCTGAGCTCGCGCGGGCGGGAACCGGGCGCGGTGAGTCCCACCGCTTCGGAGTATTTGAGATAAGTATCGATCGATGCGACAACGATGCGCGCTTCGATCGTAACGAGGTCGATCCCGACCAGGGAGACGCGCACCCATGCGTCGATGACGATGCCCTTATCGAGAACGCGATCGAGAACATCGATAAGCGAGCTACCGCTCGGGGAACGTTCAACTGCCATGTCGTGACTCCGGTTGTCTTTCGGCCGAGGCGGCTGGTGTGGACGGTGGGATGGCAGCGGCTTTCGCCCGCGTGCTCAGTCGCGGGTCTGTCCGCCACCAGTCCATGCCGATCTGTTCCGCCTTGTCGATGGAACAGATGAGAAGACGGATCTGAATCGTGAGAAGCTCTACGTTGGCGAGGTTGATCTTGATGTCGCCGACAACGACGAGGCCCTTGTCGAGCACACGATCGAGGATGTCGACGAGACCATAGGTGCGCGACGGGGATACTAAGTCTGCCAAGCAGTCGTCTCCGTTCGGCTCGTGCGCCGGGTTATCGTAACTTGCCTAGGGGGCCCAGGTCTATCTGGAGATCGTCATCGGTCAAACCGAAGATCCCCTTCATTTCCTGCATCCGGTCGTTGAGGCGAAGCAACGCGACTCCGAGTTTCTCGATCTCCGCGTCGCTCAGATGTCCCCCCTCCATTCGCCGAACTGCCTGGTGCTCTAGGACCTTACGCAATACCTCAATCAACGTCAAGACGAGCTTCGCGAGCCCGTTCTCCACCTTGTCGGGGTCTGTATTAAGACGCTGAGGCAAGCTCTCGGCAACGCTTTGTAGTGGGGCCACCGCCGCATCCCCGGGGGCGTCGAGCGAATCGACGACCTGGCTCTCCATCGTCGAGCCCGAGGACGCCTCGGCGCGCGATTCCGTCCGTGGCGCGGCGAGGCCGAGCGTTCTGGCGCCGCTCACCCGGGGCCGTCTCGTCGCCGATTCGACGGCTGTCAGCAAGAGTCCGAGATCCAGCTGGATCAGATCGATGTCCGCGACCGCGAGCATCACTTCACCCTTGAGGACGACGCCCTTATCGAGAATGTGGTTGAGTACTTCGGCAAGCTCGATTCGCGGCTCGCCGAATATGTCGTCGAGGCTCACGGGGATCTCTCGCCGACGAAGTGATACGGCGGCCAGGGACCCGTGAAGTCGAACTTGAAGCCCGACGGCTCGTACTTGTTGACCATCGCCGTCAGCGCGCGCTGGAACTCGACCACCCGCTTGGGGGCCACCAGAAACGACGCGTTGAGAACCGCGCGTCCCTGCTCGCGCGGGGCGCCGGAGTTGACCGGCTGCTCGCGGATCGTGTCCATGGACGCCAGGCGAAGCCCGTCGTGAATCTCGGACGCCACTTTCGCGGTCACATCACGCCCGGCGTCGCGGCGAAGGTTCTCGATCTTTCGCTCGAGAAGGTATTTCTGCCCCGGCGTCGCCTTGGCGGCCTCCGCTTCGAGCGCCGTCAGCTCCGAGCTGTGCTCGCCGAGCCGGTCCTTGAGGACGCCGGGCTGCACATACACGCGCACGATGAACTCCCTGCCGTCCGCTATCCGCGCGAAGGTCTGCTGAAGCTCGGCCATCCGCTTCGACAGCATTCCCTTGACCGCCTTGGAATCCCGAAAGAGCGTCCACATCGGGAACGGGATGACGGCGCCGTTGTCGGACGCCCAGGTGAGAACCCGGTCGTGCGCCATTGCTCGCTCACTCACCCAATCGACATCCGCCGTCAGCGACTCGACTCTGTCCGGCGCGTAATCCTCGGCGCTGACGGAGGTGGCGAGCGCGGAGACGTCTCCGCTGGAAATGAGGCTGACCGGGCCACCATCGATCCCCGTCGGAGCGGTCGCCGTTTCAATCGAAGAGCCGACGACTCCGTACACGTAGCACAGACGCTCGATCATTCGGCCGCGGCGGCGATTACTGGTCTGGCTCGCCGCTTTCGGCGACGCGAACGGGGCCACCACTGGTGGACATCCCGAACTTCTCACGCCATTCGCGAACTTCGCGAAGCCTCTTCATTATTTCCGCTTCGCGGCGGACGTACTCGTCGTCGTCGATCTCGCCCATCTCGAGCTGCAACTGAAGCGCCATCAGGTCTTCCTTGATCGGCGTGTCATCGGTCAGCTCGTCGCGGACGACGCGGTCGACTTTTTCGAGCGTCCATCTCGTTCCCCAGACGGGGCCGAGGAAGGGCGCGAGGAGAATGTTGGTGAGAAGTCCCATGAGATCAGACCCGCGTCAGGTCGCCTTCTCCAGCTTCAGCTTGATGTTCACGAAGTTGTACGGAGGCCACGGTCCGGTGTACTTGAAGGTAAGAAGATCCTCGTACTGGAGGCTGATGGCTTTCACTCTTTCGTCGAACGCCTTCTCGTCCTTGCGATCCACGAGGAAGGCGGCGTTCAGAATCATCCGGTCGCCGATGACCTTGCTGCTGCGACTGGCGACCGAGACGTCCTTCAGCTGCTCGTGGATGTCGTTTACGTAGCGGTTGCTCGCCTCCTCCATCGCGGCCTCGACCAGACGGCCCAGCTGCATGCGCGCGAAGTACGTCGACGAGGCGGCGTTGCGAGTGATCTCGTCCTTGAGCCGGCGGATCTCGTCGTTGTCGCGCTCGATCGCGGCGACTACGCTGTCCCTGTCCCACAGAATCTTGAGACCGAACTCGATCTTGTCCTGCATTTTGTCGAGTACGTCGGTGAACGCCTGATAGGTGGAGTTGAGCAGGGCGCGTACATCATTTTCCGAGCGGAATATCGTACCGAACGACATCGGGATGAGTGTGAATTCACGCATCACGGTCTCGTTGACGAACTCGTGGGCGAGGACGTTCTCGCGTGTCGGATCGTAGATCACGATCGGCGTGTCGCTCACCACCGCCGCCAGGTCCTTGTGGTTGACCGTGTACACACGCGCGCCGCTGCCGATGCCGATCTCGCCGAACTCACGCAAGCGGTCGTTGCGGATGATGCAGTAGACGTACTTCCCCTCGATGGAAGCGGAATCCGTCGCTGCGCTGACACTTTCGGCTGCTATCATTGTTTCGTCGGCATGGAAGATTTATTTCGCGGCTGCGATGAAGATCCAAACGCCAATCGTGAAGCCAATCCCGATCTTTAGAACCGTGGACATCACGCGCCCGATCAGTGCTCCCTTCGCGACGCGCGTTGCATCTCCTGCTGACGATCCGCCCGTTAGCTCCGCAATCAGCGCTCCAAGGAATGAGCCGATGAACGCCCCAATGACGGGGCCAACGATCGGTATCGGAACTCCGACAATCGCCCCGACCATGCCTCCAAGAATCGCTCCCCAGCCGGCGCGGCGCGAGCCGCCGTACTTTCGGGCATAGCGGCCAGTAAGGGCGAACTCGAGAAGCTCGGCGACGAAAGCCAGAACCGCGACGGCAACCAGGGTGACCCAACCGATCGGTTCGCCCGGGACGATCAGGTTATATGCGACGGCTGTCGCCACCATGATCCAGAGCCCAGGGAGGCCCAGGACGATCAGGACCAGCGACAATATGATCACGCCGGCGAGAATCAGCAGATACATCAGCCCAGTTCCTTGGCAAGAGCAGAAAGGAGGACGCTCGCTTCCGCGGCGCCATGTCCCCCAAACGCATTGGAATTATCGCGCCGCGTATGAATGCGCGCGAGAGTCGACAGGGTACCCCTGCTGAGCGTGATCGCTTCGACACCCCGATCGGCGAACGCCATGCTGTCGGCCAGGATTCCCGGAATGAGACGCCCCACGAGGAGCCGTACGCCCAGCCTGGCGGCGATTGTTTCAGCAGCCGCCACGATCCGTTTCGGCTTGGGCCCCGTATACATGCACCGCCAATTGCCAGCGTCGTCCACGGTATCGCAGTTCAGAACTTTAAGGGCAGGTTGGGCCAAATCTGTTCTCACCTGGGCGCCGGCCCAGGCCCGCGCACCTGCCAGGCCCAGCTCCTCGCCGCTAGTGATGAGAACGCCGAGCTCACGGGGTGCTGAGGCCGACTGCGCCGCAAGAAGGACCGCCACTATGCCGCTGGCGTTATCGACCGCTCCATTGGAATCATTTCGGATGAAGCAGAGCATCGAAGGAAGCGCTGTGAGGACTGCCAGGATCGCAAGCAAGTGCCACACCCACACAACAAAGCTCACTCCCACAAGGGCGAGCAGGAGAACTCCAAACGACGCCGTGGTAACGACAGCCAGCGCGACCGAGCCTGCGATTCGAATCAGCATCGGCACGGTTTGGGACTTCGAGTCGCTGTGAGCAACGAGCCAAACGACCGGATTGCCGCGCTTTGCTTCCAGGTTTTCGGATCTCGCGCGGCGCAGCGGAAACCGCGCGATCCAGCGTCGCTTCGCATCACCGGAAGCGAACATGAGAGCGCTCAGTAGTGCCGCGCCAACCGCCAGCGCGGCCAGCGGCCCATGATGGACCGCCATATGCGCGACCGCGAGAATTGTTGCCGCCTGAAATGCAGCGGCGAGCGGCGGTCCCCATCGCCCGGGCCACTCAGAGTACTCGAACGGCAGCTGCTGGCACTCGAATCCCGCGCGCTCGAGCTCGGCCCGGCACAGCGCTCTTGCGGCGGATTCTTCAGCGCTTCCCGCAAACCTCGGATTTTGCGCCAGCTGGGAGAGCAGACTTTTCGCGCGCTGAACGAGGTCGGCTTGGGCCATGCCGGACGTCTACGTGAGCCCCATTTTCTGCTTCACTTCTTTCATCGTCTTCCCGGCTTCCGACCGAGCGTGCTCGGCCCCGGCGGCGAGATCGCTTTTCATCTTCTTCGGATTTGCGGCGATCTCCTTCGCGCGCGCCCGAATGGGAGCGAGCTCCTTCTCCATCGATTCGTGCAGAACCTTCTTGCAATCGAGGCAGCCCCACCCAGCTGTCCGGCACTGTACGGCAACGTGCTCGACCGTCGCGAGCGGACTGAAGGCCTTGTGCAAGTGATAGATGTTGCACACTTCCGGCGTGCCTGGATCGGTCCGGCGCACTCGCGCCGGATCGGTCATCGCTGGTTTCAGCTTCTCCCAGATCGATGTCGGATCCTCGAGCAGATCGACCGTGTTCCCGAGTGACTTCGACATCTTAGCCTGGCCATCCAATCCCATGACGCGACGAGTGGGAGTGAGCAGCGCCTTCGGCTCCGGGAAAAATCCGCTCGGCGCCGGCTCGGATGTACCGTGCGCGGCCGGCACGCGTTTCGCGCCTGACACACGGCTCGCGGCCGTAGCACGAATGTCGAACCGCGCGTTCCACTTACGTGCTATCTCGCGCGACAGCTCGAGGTGCTGCACCTGGTCCTCGCCAACCGGCACCAGCTCGGCGCGATATAGAAGAATGTCGGCCGCCTGTAGTACCGGATAGTTGAGTAGTCCGGCAGGAACACTCTCTTCACGGCTCGCCTTTTCCTTGAACTGGGTCTGACGCTCGAGCTCGCCCAGTGGAGTGAGAGTGTTGAATATCCATGCAAGCTCGGTATGTTCCGGCACCATCGACTGCACGAACAGCGTGCACTTCGACGGATCCAGTCCGGCGGCGAGCAATGACAACGCCATGTCGGCCGTCCGGGCGCGCAGGTCGGCGGGCTCGTACGGGACCGTGATGGCGTGGTAGTCGACGATACAGAAGAACGACTCGTATTTGTGCTGCAGTTCAACCCAGTTCTTGACGGCGCCGAGGTAGTTTCCGATGTGCAGTGAGCCGGAGGGCTGAATGCCGCTGAAGATGCGGGACATTGCGCCAAATTAAAGAGCGAGCGAGAGGAGTTGCAAGCAATTTCACAAACTGACAACGGCGATTCCGAGCTGCTCGACATCGCGCTGGAAGCGGCTCGCGCCGGAGCACGCGTCATTCGAGACGCCACCGCAGAGCGCGAGAAGCTGGTGTGGGAGACGAAGGGACACTCCGATTTCGTCAGCGAGGTGGACAAAGAGTCCGAGCACGTGATCGCGGGCATCATCTCCCGCCGTCTTCCCGATGCAACAATGCTCGGCGAGGAGCTGTCGCCGACCGCCATCGCAAGCGAGGGAATCGTCGTGATCGCCGATCCGCTGGATGGCACCACCAACTTTCTGCACGGCTACCCGGAGTACTCCGTGTCGATCGCGATCGCGCGCAACGGTGTTCTGTGCGCGGGCGTCGTCCTCAATGTCGCCCGCGGCGAAGAGTTCACGGCGAGGCGCGGCGACGGCGCGTTTCTCGGCGGCAAGCGCATCCACGTCTCCAACCTCAGGGAGCCGGGCCGGTCGCTGATCGGGACGGGCTTCCCCTTCAAGACCCTCGAGAAGTTGCCACAGTACCTGGAGCAGTTCAGTTTGGTGATGCGCGGGACTGCTGGAATTCGACGAGCGGGGTCGGCTGCGCTCGACCTGTCGAATGTTGCCTGCGGGAGGTTCGACGCGTTCTGGGAGTTGGTGCTCGCTCCCTGGGATGTCGCGGCTGGAATGCTGATGGTGCAGGAGGCGGGGGGCATCGTCACCGACATCGATGGAAATCCGCCGCAGCTCACTGCCGGGTCCTTCGTCGCCGGAAATCCGGCGATGCACGCGTGGCTGTTGCAGACTGTAAAGCGTGCCAACATGAGCAAGGGAAAAAACTGAATGAAGCTGGTCGAATGCGTTCCGAATTTCTCCGAGGGCCGCCGTCCCGAAGTCATCAACGCGATCCGCGACGCAATCGCCGGGGTGGATGGGGTCTCGGTTCTCGACGTGTCGTCCGACGCCTCCCACAATCGATCCGTGATTACGTTCGTCGCGCCGGTCGAGAACGCCGTTGATGCCGCGTTCGCCGGAATCAAGACGGCAGCGGAACGAATCGATCTCTCCAAGCATACGGGCGAGCATCCTCGCATTGGCGCCACCGACGTCGTGCCGTTCATCCCGCTGGAAGGATCGACGATGGAGGATTGCATCGCTCTCGCCCGCGCGCTCGGCGAGAGAGTCGGACGGGAGCTGAAGATTCCCGTCTATCTCTACGAGCGCGCGGCTACGACGCCTGCGCGCGAGAATCTGGCTGACGTCCGCCGCGGCGAATTCGAGGGACTGCGAGAGGAGCTTGGCAACAACCCGGCGCGCAACCCCGATTTCGGCCCGACAAAGATCCACCCCTCGGGAGGAGCGATTGCCATCGGCGCGCGCCCTTTTCTCGTGGCGTACAACGTCTACCTTGGTCCCGCATCCAATCTTCAGATCGCCAAGAATATCGCCAAGGCCGTGCGCGGATCGTCCGGCGGCTTCAAGTACGTGAAGGGACTGGGCCTCGAGGTGGATGGCCAGGCCCAGGTGTCGATGAATCTCGTCGATACCGAGAAGACGCCGTTACACCACGCATTCGATTTCGTGAAGATGCGCGCGGAGGCAGAAGGAGCGCCGGTGACCTGGAGTGAGATCGTCGGCTTGGTGCCAGAAAGAGTTCTGTTCGACACCGCTGTCAGTCACCTCCAGCTCAAGCAGTTCACGCCGGAGCAGGTTCTCGAGCGTCAGGTGCGCGAAGTGGTGAGCGGCGGCGAGAGCGTGAGCGGATTTTTGGCTTCTGTCGCCTCGTCGAATCCCGTTCCGGGAGGCGGAAGCGTGGCGGCGCACGCAGGCGCGTTGGCGGCCGCGCTCGCGCAGATGGTCGCGGGCCTCACCATTGGCAAAAAGAAATACGCCGCGGTTGATGCCGAGATGAAAGAGGCCGCTCTCAAGGCGGTTGCCCTGGGCAACCAGCTCGCGGCGCTGGTCAAGCGCGACGCCGAGGCATACGCCTTGGTTTCGGAGGCCTACAAGCTGCCCAAAGAGCCGGCTGATGCGGCCGCTCGGCGCTCCGAAACGGTGACCAACGCGCTTCTCAAGGCGGCCGAGGTGCCGCTCGAGACCGCGCGCGCCGCGGTGGAAGTTGCACAGCTCGCCGCGCTCCTGGCCGAGAAGGGAAATACGAACGCGGTTACCGACGCTGGGGTCGCCACGTTGCTTGCGGTCGCCGCGGCCAGGGGCGCGGCGTACAACGTGCGGGTCAACGTGCAGGCGCTCGAGGACAAATCGAAGGGCCAGTCTCTCGCGCGCCAGGCGGAACTGCTCGTGAAGAAGGCAGGCGACCTCGGGGACCAAGTCACCAGGCTGGTCGAGCGCGCGCTTTCCAGCTGATGCTCAACACGGAGTAAACCATGAGGATACGCACTCGCGCATTCGTCCTCATTCCAAATTTGCTGTCGCTGAATGTGATGGTGGCCCAGGTTGCGCCGCCCGCCCGCTCGACATCGCTGATTGGTACGTGGGAAGCGGTGACTCGTTCCGCTGGCGGACTGGGGTCGACGATCTCATTCGCGCCCGACAACTCGATGAGCTTTACTCTGGGCGCAATGGTCGACATGAAATACAAGCGCGCCCGGGACAGCCTCTACATCATCGATCCCGCGAATGGAGTCAATGCGTTCAGAGTTTCGATCCTGCGCGACACTCTGGTGATGGTCAACCAGGGCAAGGAGCAGCGCGAGACGCGCGTCGGCGCGCCTTTGAAAGGTGCCGATCCGGTGATCGGCCGCTGGACGTACCTTCACTACACGGGCGTGCCCGCGTTCGAGGAATACACGCCGGGTGGGGACTTCCGCCTGAGAGTACCGATCCGTACGCTGCAAGGGACCTACGCAACAATGGGCGATTCAGCGATGATGCATCTCCCGGGACCGGGAGGAGGAGACCGCGCCGTACGGTTCGCCGTGGTAGGCGATACCCTGGAGCTGACCTGGAACGGGCAGACCAGTCGCTACGTCAAGGCTACGCCTCTGGGACGGCTGATTCCGTCATCATCCGAGCACCGCTAGGAAACTGACGCCCTAGGGCGCCAGAGCCGTCAGAATCCGCGGTCCGTTGTCCGTGATCGCGATCGTATGCTCGAAGTGCGCCGAGCGTGTCCCGTCCACACTTACGACTGTCCATCGGTCCGGCATCGTTCGCGTGCCCGGCATTCCGACATTCACCATCGGCTCGATCGCGATCGTCAGGCCGGGCTGCAGACGAACACCCCGCTTGGGCTTACCGTAGTTCGGCACCTGCGGATCCTCGTGGAATCCGACTCCAATACCGTGTCCTACGAGATCCCGCACCACGCTGAAGCCCGCTGCCTCAACAACGCTCTGCACGGCCGCACCGATGTCCCCAATATGATTCTCAGCGGTTGCCGCCTTTATCCCCGCCGCGAGTGCCTTCTTCGTGACCTCGAGCAGCTTCTTCGACTCCGCATCGACTTTCCCGACAGCGACCGTGGTAGCCGAATCCGTGTAGTAGCCGTCGAGCTTCACGCCGATGTCGATCGAGACGAGGTCTCCCTCCTCGATCAGACGCTTCCTGGACGGGATTCCGTGCACGATCTCCTGATTGATGGACGTGCAAATGCTCGCGGGAAAATTGTAGAGGCCTTTGAACGCCGGGGTCGCGCCGGGATGGTTGCGAATGAACTCGTCGGCGATCTTGTCCAGATCGAGAGTCGACATGCCGGGACGCACGCTCTTCTCCAGCAGCAGCACGGTCGCCGCCAGTATCTCGCCCCCGCGCGCCATGATCTCGATCTCGCGCGGTGACTTGATCTGAATCATTTCTTGAGCGCCTTGATCGCGCGACTGGTCACTTCGTCCACCGAAGCATCGGCATCGATCTTCTGAACTTTCATCTTGCGGTCGGCGTACCAGTCGATCACGGGCGCCGTCTGCCTGCGATAGACCTCGAGCCGGTTCCGCACTGCCTCGGGCTCGTCATCCTTGCGACGTACGAGCTTTCCGCCGCATTTCTCGCAGCTCGAGCCCGGCTCGCGCCCCGTATAAGGCGTCTGACAGCCCTCGCAAACGGTGCGCGTGCTCAACCGCTTCACCAGCACGTCATCGTCCACATCGAACAGCAGCACCTTGTCCACCTGCTTTCCGATCTCGGCGAGCATGACCCCGAGTCCTTCGGCCTGCGGCACAGTGCGAACCGCCCCATCCAGAATGGCTCCCTTTTTCGTCGCCGGGGATGTCATGACATCCTGAAGAATACCGAGGATGACTGAATCCGGCACCAGATCGCCGCGATCCATATAGGCCTTCGCCTCGAGCCCGCGCCTGGTGCCATCACGAACCGCCGCACGCAGGACGTCGCCGGTGGCGATCTTCGGAATCCCGAGGCGCATGGCCAGTTTGTCCGCCTGCGTTCCCTTACCCGCTCCGGGCGGGCCGAGCAGTACGATGATCATCGGAGATACCCGCAAAAGAGTCGGAGGAGCTTTTGGGCTCCTCCGATCGAAATCTAGTAAGTACCGCCGGTCGTGCGGCCGCGGAATCGCACTCGGCCCTTCTTCATGAAGCCATCGTACTTCCTGAGCAGCAGATGCTGATTGACCTGGGCCATGGTGTCGAGCGCGACACCGACCACGATCAGCAGCGAGGTTCCACCGAATCTGAACGGGACGTTGATCATGTCGGCAATGAACACCGGCAGCAGCGCGATGAACGTCAGGAACAACGAACCGGGGAATGTGATGCGCGACACGACGTGATCGATGTACTCGGCCGTCCTGGCGCCGGGCTTCACACCCGGAATGAATCCGCCCTGCTTCTTCAGATTCTCGGATATGTCGACCGGGTTGAAGATGATCGACGTGTAGAAGTAGGTGAAGAAGACGATCAGAATCGCCGTCAGCAGGTAGTAGAGCCACGTGCCAGGCTGGAAGTACTCGGAGATGATCCGCGCGTTCTCGTTGCCGCTGAACTGTGCGATCGCGCCCGGGACGACAATCACCGACGAGGCAAAGATGATCGGCATCACGCCCGCTGCGTTAACCCGTAGCGGAATGAAATTCTTGGCCGCTTCTCTCTGGCGGCCTCGAGCCATCGTACGCTGCGGGATCTGGATCATCACCCGGCGGGCCGCCATTGTGATCGCAATCGTGCCGGCGACGACGCCGACCATGACGATGCCGAGTACGACGAGCGAGAACGGACCGACTGCCTGCGTCTTCACGAACCCGAGGGTGCTGATGATTCCCGGCCAGAACCTCTCGACGATCGAGAAGAAGATGATCAGCGATGCACCATTCCCCAGTCCCCTCTCGGTGATCTGCTCACCTAACCACATCACGAACAGCGCACCAGTGGTGAGGACAACCACCATCTGGAGCTTGAACCCGAACCCGGGATTGACCACCGCGTTCTCGAGGGACGATGTGAAGAGCGCGAACCCCCACCCCTGCACCACGGCGAGGACGACCGTCACGTAGCGCGTCCACTGCGTCACGCGCTTTCTGCCTTCCTCGTCCTTCTGCATTTTCTCGACGGTCGGGATCACCACGCCGGCGATCTGCATGAAGATGCTGGCGGAGATGTACGGCATGATGCCGAGCGCGAAGACGGTCGCGTGCGACAGTCCGCCGCCCACGAAAAGGTCATACAGGCCCAGCAACCCGCCCTTCCCCTGATTGTTGAAGAAGTCGGTCATCGCAACAACATCGATGCCCGGCGCGGTGATATGCGCCCCGACTCGGTAGATCACGAGACAGATGAACGTGAAGACTATCTTGTCCCGCAACTCCGGCGTGTTGTAGATGTTGCTTACTGCCGCCGCTGGGGCTGATTGCGCCATTTAGTTCTCTACCCGGCCTCCGGCCGCCTCGATTTTCTGCCGAGCGCCAGCGCTCATCTTGATGCCGCGCACCGTGACGCCCTTCGCGGCATCGCCATTCGCGAGAAGCTTGGCGGGACCCTTTCCTTTCCGGATCAATCCGGCTTCGGCCAAGGTCTCCTCCGTCACTTCAGCGCCCTTCGGCAGCTTGGCCAGGTCCTCGAAACCGACGACCTGATTCTCTACACGAAAGATATTCGTGAAACCGCGCTTTGGTATGCGGCGTGTGAGCGGCATCTGGCCGCCCTCGAACTGCGGCTTGCCGCCGCCGGGACCGTGGTGACCCGATCTGGCTTTAATGCCCTTGTGTCCCTTACCCGACGTCTTACCGGTGCCAGAGCCAGGCCCGCGTCCGAGCCTCTTGCGATTCCGGTGCGATCCGGGCGCAGGAACCAGATTGTGCAGCCCGATCTTTTCGACGCGGTCCGGCGCTCCGAGTTTTTCCCGACGTGTTGGTTTGTCTGCCACTGATTAATCCTCTACCGGCGTCACTTCGACGAGATGACGCACGTGCTTGATCTGTCCGCGTAGCGCGGGTGAGTCCTGCCTGGTCACTTCAGACTGGTGATGCCGGAGCCCGAGGGCTTCGAGCGTAAGACGCATCCGCCACGAGTGGCCGATGCCGCTTCTCACCTGCTTGATGCGAACCTTTCCCTTCGTGATGGTTTCCTTAGGGGTCGTCTTCGGCCCCTTCGTTCTCCACCACACATGTGTTCTAGGCATGTGCGACGGCCTCCTTCGACTTGGCGCGCGAACGATAACCGAGGCTCGAGACTTCAATGCCGCGCTCGCGCGCGATCTGCTCGACCGTCGTCAGTTGCTGTAGTCCGTCCAACGCTGCCAGCACCATGTTGTGCGGATTCGTCGAGCCGAGACTCTTGGTGAGAATGTCCGCGATGCCGGCGCACTCCATGATTGCGCGCACAGCCCCGCCGGCGATGACTCCGGCGCCCGGAGCCGCCGGCTTCATCAGGACCTTGCCGGCGCCGTGCGTGCCAACGACTTCGTGTGGGATCGTTCCACCTGTCATCGGGATCGCAACCATGTTGCGGCGCGCTCCGTCGACAGCCTTGCGGACTGCCTCCGATACTTCATTTGCCTTGCCGGTAGCAAAACCAACTCGACCCTGACCATCTCCGACGGCGACGAGCGCGTTGAATGAGAAGCGACGTCCGCCCTTCACGACCTTGGCAACGCGATTGATGGCGATGACGTTTTCGACGAGCTCGCTGCCACCATCGCCGCGTCCACCGTCGCGATCGCGCCCCTTGCCGTCACGGCCTCTGCCGCCACGCTGGCCACCTTCGCCCCGCGCGCCGCCACCGCCGCCCTGTCCGCCGCCACCACCACTGCCGCCGGATCCACGTCCGCGGCCGGCGCCACCACCACCGCCTCCGGGCCCGCCGCGTCCACCGCCACCGCCGCGACCGCGACCAGCACCGCCGCCACTGCGGGCGCTACCGCCAGTGCGCGGGCGTTCCTGTGCCGCAGGACGTTCCGGTGCCGGCGCATCGGACGCTGATGCCGGCGTAGCTCCTTCGGGATTCTCGTTGTCTGCCATTTATTAAAACTCCAACCCGCCCTCGCGGGCTCCGTCGGCCACACCCTTCACGCGGCCGTGATATTTGTATCCAGCTCGGTCGAACACCACACGCTTGACGCCGGCATCTTTTGCCTTGGCGGCGATGCGCTTTCCAACTTCCACCGATCTTTGGGTCGGCTTGCCTTCGAGACCTGAATCGGTCACGGTCATGATCGTGCGCTGAGTCGCGTCATCCACCAGCTGCGCATAGATGTGCTTGAGCGAACGATACACAACCAGGCGAGGACGATCCGCGCTTCCAACCACTTTCTTGCGAAGGCGGAAGTGACGGCGCGTACGAAGCTGATCGCGCGACTTTGGTCTGGCCATTTTCGGCATTACTTGGCTCCCGCCTTGCCCGCCTTTCCTGCTTTGCGACGGACCTGTTCTCCAACGTACTTGATTCCCTTGCCCTTGTAAGGCTCGGGCGGTCTCAGGCTGCGCAGCTCCGCCGCGACCTGGCCCACGATCTCCTTGTTCGCGCCCTCGATGATGATCGACGTCGGCTGAGGCGCGCTGAGCTTGATGCCCTTCGGCGCTTCGTACTTCACCGGATGCGAGAATCCGAGGGCGAGCTGCAATCCGTACGGACGCTGGTCCGCCTTGTAGCCGACTCCGACGAGCTCGAGCTCCTTCTTGAAGCCCTTGGTCACACCTTCGACCATGTTCGCGACGAGCGTGCGGCTGAGGCCGTGGAGCGCCTTGTGGTTGTCTTCATCCGAGGGGCGCTCGACCAGGATCTGGCCGTCTTTGAGCGAGACCTTCATGTCGGTGTGGAGCGTCCGCTCCAACTCGCCCTTCGGTCCCTTCACGTGGACGGTATTGCCTTCGACCGTCGCCGTCACGCCCTTCGGAATCACTACCGGATGCTTTCCAATTCGTGACATCTGCCTCTATCTCCTTACCAGACCAGGGCGAGGAGCTCGCCGCCGGTGCGGGCCTGCCGAGCCTGACGATCCGACATCACACCCTGCGATGTGCTGAGAATCGCCATGCCGAGCCCGTTGCGAACGCGCGGTATTTCCGCGACCGCGACGTACTTGCGAAGCCCGGGCGTCGAGACGCGACGGAGCTCGCGAATCACCGGTTGGCCGCCCTGCGCGTACTTGAGCACCACGCGCAACAGCTGCCTGCCCTCCTCCGTATCGAGCGTCTTGTAGTCCTGAATGAAGTTGTTCTCCTTCAGGATCTTCGCGATCTCCACCTTCAGCTTCGAGAGTGGCATGTCCACGCGGCGGTGCTTCGCCCCGCAGGCGTTGCGGATGCGCGTGAGCATATCGGCTATCGGATCGGTCATACTCATTAAATGATCTTCCTCGGTTCTACCGTATCCCGTCGCCGGGACGCGTAGAAATGAATGGTTACCAGCTCGCCTTGCGGACGCCCGGGATATAGCCCGACAGCGCCTGCTCTCTGAAACAGATCCTGCAAAGCCCGAACTTTCTCAGGAAAGCGCGCGATCTCCCACACCGTCCGCACCGGTTGTGCTGGCGCACGGGGAACTTCGGCTTCCGCTTGCTCTTCTCTACCATGGCCTTACGTGCCATTACAATCTCTCTCGCTGAATTGGTTTACTGCTGCTGCGTGATGATCGGCTTGTCGTCGCCACGGAACGGCATCCCGAGCTCGCGCAGGAGCGCGAACGCCTGGTCGTCCTTGTTCGTGGTGGTGACGAAAGTGATGTCCATGCCGTGGATCTGCTCAACCATGTCGTAGTTGATCTCCGGGAAGATCATCTGCTCCTTGACGCCGAGCGTGTAGTTCCCGCGTCCGTCGAACGAGCGCGTGTTGACACCGCGGAAATCACGAATGCGCGGGATCGCCACGGTCACGAACCGATCGAGGAACTCCCACATTCTCGCTCCGCGAAGTGTGACGGCGGCCCCAATTTCCTGCCCCTGTCTGAGTCCGAAGTTGGCGATGGACTTCTTCGCCTTCTTCCGGACCGGCCGCTGACCGGTGATGATGCTCAGCTCGAAGACGACCGTATCAAGAACCTTGGCGTTCTTGATCGCTTCGCCGACTCCGCAGTTGATCACGATCTTCTCGAGCGTCGGGATCTGGTGCACGTTGGTGAAGCCGAACTGCGACATCAGCCGGTCGCGCACCGTTTTCATGTAGTAGACGTGGAGGCGCGGCGGTGGAGCCGGCAAATCCTTGCCGGCATGCTCCGCCTGAACCTGTGCCTGAACTTCGCGCTTTTTCCCCTGTTTCTTCTCTTTCGTTGCCATTCTCTGATTCCTCGCTCAGCGCACGCGGGGGATGGGCTCCCCGTTCTTGACGCTGACGCGCTCCTTGGTTCTTCGACGTTCGATATGTGTCGCGTCGGTGTCGAAACGGGATTTTGTCCTGGTCGGCTGGCCGGACTTGGGGTCGAGCAGCATCACGTTCGACGAGTGCACCGTAGCCGGCGCCTCGCGAATGCCGCTCGTCTCCTCGGCCGTACGCGCCTTGCGATGCATCTTCACCATGTTCACGCCCTCGATGAGAACGCGACCGGTTTTGAGGAAGACGCGCAGCACCTTGCCTTCCTTGCCCTTGTCGTCGCCGCGCATCACCCGCACCGTGTCGCCCTTCGACACGTGCAGCTTCATGCGCTTCGAGTTCTCGGCGTGCCGCGCGTGAAGGCGCGTCTTCGCCGTCTTTCTGTATGTCAGGATTCTCACTTTACAGAACCTCTGGGGCCAGCGAGACGATCTTCATGTACTTCTTCTCGCGGAGCTCGCGCGCCACGGGTCCGAAGATGCGGGTCGCCCGCGGCTCGCCCTGTTCATTGATGATTACGACTGCGTTCTCGTCGAAGCGGATGTAGGAGCCGTCCTTGCGGCGCGTCTCCTTGGCCGTGCGAACCACCACGGCGCGCGCGACATCCGACTTCTTCACGGTGCCGTTGGGGAGCGCGTTCTTCACGGCGACGATCACGACGTCGCCGAGTGAGGCGTAGCGCCGGCGGGTTCCGCCAAGCACGCGGATCACGAGCGCCGTCTTCGCGCCCGAGTTGTCCGCTACCTTGACCACCGATTCCTGCTGGATCACTGGTCGTCTCCGTTAACGTGCACGTTCGATGATTTCGACCACGCGCCACCGCTTGTCCTTCGACAAGGGCCGGGTCTCCATGATGCGGACGGTGTCGCCCGTCTTGGCCTCGTTCTGCTCGTCGTGCGCCTTCAGCTTCTTCGTGCGGCGGACCATCTTGCCGTATACGGGATGCTGCACCCTGCGCTCGATCGAGACCACGACGGTCTTCGCCATCTTGTCGCTGACGACCATGCCGATGCGCGTTTTCCGCGCGTTCCGGTCGATCGCCCCGCTTTCTCTCTTCGCCAATTCAGCCATTAAGCCCTCTTACTCCTCTTCGCACGGTTGGTCGCAGTGGCCGATTTAAGCCCGCGTCTTCCCGTCACACGTCTAGCCTTCACACGCGTCGGCTCTTTTGCCTCGGCGATTCCGATGATTTTCTCACGTAGAATGGTCTTTAGCCGCGCCACGTCCCTGCGAATCACCCGCAGCCGCAGCGGGTCGTCGAGCGTGCGCGTGCCGGATGCGAGGCGAAGGTTGAATCTCTCCCTCTCCAGGTCGGCGATGCGGGAGTTGATGTCCCCCTCGCTCATCTCGCGAATGTCCTTAGCTAGCATCTGTGTGAGCCTCCTCACGAACCACGAACTTCGACTTCACTCCGATCTTGGCGGCGGCAAGTGCCATCGCCTTCTTTCCGATCTCGGGCGTCACGCCCTCGAGCTCGAACATCACTCTTCCCGGCTTCACTACCGCCACCCAGCCTTCCGGTGAGCCTTTTCCCTTACCCATGCGGGTCTCGGCCGGCTTCTTGGTGATCGGCTTGTCCGGGAAAATCCTGATCCAGACCTTGCCGCCACGCTTGATGTGGCGCGTCAGTGCGACACGCGCCGCCTCGATCTGCCGGTTGGAAACCCAGCCCGGCTCGAGCGCCTTCAGGCCATAGTGCCCGAACGAGACTTCGTTGCCACGCGTGGCAAGCCCTTTCGTCCGCCCCTTGAACCGCTTTCTGAACTTTACGCGCTTGGGACTGAGCATTTTCTATATTCCTCAGACGCCAGTCGAGTAGGTCTTGCCGCGGCGATCTTCCACGATCTCGCCCTTGAAGATCCAGACCTTCACACCGATGGTGCCGAAGGTGGTCTTCGCCGTGGACGTCGCGTAGTCGATGTCCGCGCGGAGCGTGTGAAGAGGTACACGGCCTTCGTGATAACCCTCGACGCGCGCGATCTCGGCGCCGCCGAGACGGCCGCCGCACTTGATCTTGATACCGCCCGCTCCCATGCGCATGGCGCTCTGCACCGCGCGCTTCATGGCGCGGCGGAACGAGATGCGCTGCGCCAGCTGGTTCGCGATGTTGTCGGCGACTAGCTGTGCATCGAGCTCGGGACGCTTGATCTCTTCGACGTTGATCCCGACTTCCTTGCCCGAGAGCCTGGTGAGCTCGTC
>DATHGO010000235.1:0-6472 GCA_035317585.1 Gemmatimonadaceae bacterium
CGCAATCACGTAATCGATGTGCGCTCCCGCGCCGCCACGGCGGTACGTCGCGGGTGTCATCCCGAGTCTTCTGTCTGAATCGCCGTAAACTCTGCTGCTGGAGCCATAGCCGGCGCCGAAGGTGGCGCGGCTGACGGTCTCACCGCGCTTGAGCTCGCCCTTGAGCCGCTCGCTCTTCCGCGCGCGAATGTATTGGGCCGGTGTTAGCCCCAGTAGCTCCTTGAATTTTCGCTGGAGATGATATGGGCTGAGTCCCGACTCCTCGCCAAGTAGCTCGAGTGTGATGCGCTCATCGCCGAGATCGGCGATGTGATTGTCGATGTAATCTCGCGCGCGCTCGACTGCGGGGTGGGTCGACTTCGCCCGATTGGGACGGCAGCGCTGGCAAGCGCGGAATCCGGCGCGCTCCGCTGCCTCCACGGACGAGAAGAACGCGACGTTATCGCGCTTCGGCCGCCGCGAGGGGCATGATGGACGGCAATAGATTCCCGTCGTGGTGACCCCGTAGAGAAAGCGGTCATCAGCCGAAACGTCTCTGTGGAGTACGGACTCCCAGGCCATAGCTTCATTCATGGGAGCCTCCTCCATTGGATGTTTTGCTCTCATCGAGGCCTTCTTTTCGCCCGTCCGTTCAATATAAAAATCATAACACCCGGCGTCAGACTCACGCAGGTCTTCCATTCCGTCTTCCACTGCCACTACGCTATAGGACTGCATGTTACCCTCACTGGTGGAACGGTCTGTTTAGTTGTTCGTGCCGAATGATGCCCCTGCGTCAGCAGGCGCGATATCCGAATCTTGCGGTCAAATTCCTTATAATTCCGCTGCTTCCGCGGACTCCTAATCATCGAAGCGAATGGCTGAATTCTCCGGAGAACAGTTCGATCTTCTTGTAATCGGAGGCGGCATCACCGGGTGCGGTGTCGCGCGCGACGCGACAATGCGCGGGTTGAAGGTCGCGCTCATCGAGCGTGATGATTTCGCCAGCGGGACATCGGGCCGTTCCTCGCGCCTGATTCACGGCGGCATTCGATATCTGGAACAGGGACAGCTCCATCTCGTTCACGAGTCGATCCGCGAGCGTCAGACGCTGCTTCGAATCGCCCCGCATCTCGTGAGGCCGCTGGCGTTCACCTGGCCGATCTACCGTGGCGCGCGGGTCGGAAAGGTGAAGCTGAGCGCCGGACTGCTCGTGTATCAGCTCATGGCGGTGGGACGATCGCGGAAGCACTCGACGCTGAACGCGGCCGAGACGCTGGACCGTGAGCCGTGTCTCAAGAGCATGGGGTTGACGGGGGGCGCCGTTTACTACGACGCATGTACCGATGATGCGCGACTAACGGTCGCAAATGCAGTAGCCGCTCGAGAGCTCGGCGCTACCGTCGTAAGTCATACTCGCGTGACGGAGATAATCCGCGACGGAGCCAAGGCTGTGGGCGTGGTCGCGCGATCGCAGCATACGGGCGAAAGCGGCGAGATCCGCGCGCGGGTCGTCGTCAATGCCACCGGCGTCTGGCAGAACACCTTCGACAGTGGCGAACGCGCGAGGCGAATGCACGGCAGCAAGGGAGCACACATCGGAGTTCCCCGGGAGCGGGTGGGGAACCGGGACGCTCTTACCCTCATTTCCCCGGTGGATGGTCGCGTGATGTTCTGTCTTCCCGCGGGCCCGCAAACGATCATCGGTACAACCGATACCTGGACCGACGAGTCTCCCGAAACCGTGCACGCTTCGGCCGCCGAGGTGGATTACTTGCTTCGCTCGGCAAACGCGTATTTCCCGCGGGCTGAGCTCACTCAGGATGATGTGGTGAGCGCCTGGGCGGGGATCCGACCGCTCGCGAGCGGTCAGGGCGCGAACCCGAGCGCGGTCTCGCGCGAGCACAGCATCGTGACCGATGGCTCGGGCGTTATCAACGTCACCGGCGGAAAGCTCACGACATACCGTTCGATGGCGGCCGAAATCGTGGATCGCGTTCAGGAGGCGCTTGGCCGGGAGAGGAGTGAGGCTCCGACAGATTCCGTCGAGCTGCCCGGCGCGGATCGCCCGAAGGAAATCGCGCGGCTACAGCACGAGGACACATCTCTCGCCAAGCCGCTGGTCGAAGGACTCGTCTATACAGGTGCGCATCTCGTATACGGGGTTTCCGGCGAGATGGCGCAGACTCTCAGCGATTTGCTGATCCGCCGCACGCACCTGGCGTTCGAGACGCGTGATCACGGCAAGAGCGTCGCTCCGCGCGTCGCGGACATCGTTGCACCGCTGCTCGGCTGGAACGATCAGATAAAAGCCGCGCGCATCCGCGATTTCGAGGAGGACATCGCCCGCATTTTCCTGATCAGCAAGCAATGAACCCGGGTCAGGCCTCCACCGCTTCGACCGTGACCGGGGGTGGCGGTTTGAGCAATAGCTCGGTTTCCATCTCCACTTCCGTCTGCAGATTCCTGCGATCGCGGTTGATCGTCGCCATCGCCCTCCGCTTTCCTCCGACCATATAGGAGACGGCGCAGTCCTTCTTCATCACGTCGCCTTCTATTCTGGCTTCGTCCCAACGCTCGACATGACCGACATACCGAATGGACAACTTGTCGTAGTGCTCACTCCAGAAGAACGGAATGTCGTCGAAACGGTCGCGGCCGCCGAGCATGTTGAGTGCGACGACCTGTCCCTGGCGCTCCGCGACCACCCAGTGCTCGATGCGGAGGCGGAGATCGGAGTACGCGTCTGGCCATCGTGCCACGTCACCGGCGGCATAGACTCCACTGGCGCTGGTCTGGAGAAACTCATTGACGGCGAGACCGTTATCGAGCATCAGACCCGCCGATTCGGCGAGCTTGAGATTTGGCCGCACTCCGATTCCCGCGACAACCAGATCCGCATCGAGCCGGCTCCCGTCGTCGAGAACCACGCTCTTCTCGTCGATGGATGTGACTCTACGACCAAGGTAGAAGGTGACGCCATGCTGTTGGTGAACGTTCATGATGAGCGTTCCCAGCTCGCGTCCGAGCGTGCCCTCGAGGGGAAGTGCCTCTGGAGCGACGACGCTCACCTTCAATCCGCGAGTGACGAGAGAGGCGGCGACTTCCAATCCGATGAAGCTCGCGCCAATGACCACGGCCGTCTTCGAGGCGCCGAGCTTTCCTATGATCGCGCGACAATCCCCCAGAGAGCGCAAATAATCGACCCGGCCGCCACCGGGAACGTCGAGGCGGATGGGACTCGCCCCCGTCGCGATGAGCAGACAGCCGTACTTGCGACTGCTGCCATCACTCAAGTTCACCGTCTTCGACTTGACGTCGATCTCCGTTGCCTCGAGCCCGGAGAGAATTTCGATGTGCTGGGCGACGTAAAACTCGCTGGGGTGCAGTGGCAGCCACTCCTCCGGCGCGTTCCCGGCCAGGTAATCCTTTGAAAGGTTGGGTCTGTCGTACGGCGCATCCGGGTCCGGATCAATAATGGTGACCGGTCCCCGATATGCCTCACGCCGCAGCATCTCCGCGCAAGCATTACCAGCGGCGCCCCCGCCGATTATCACGACCGACTCGGGCCCCGCGGTGGGGGTCTCTTCGAAAAGACAACGTTCCGGCGCGCACGACCCCCGAGCTCGGTGGCCCTCTCCTTTCTGTTGACCGTGATCCCGCTTGCGGGTGACTCGCACGATGTCGCTCTCGACAGCCACATCGTACGAGGGCAAATCGATGAGCGCGGGCGCTCTGGATGCCGCTCCATTGTGCAGCTCGAAGCAGGCATGGTGCCACGGGCAACGAATAGTTTCGCTGACGAGAACGCCCTGGTCGAGCGGGGCTCCGTAATGCGTGCACTTGCCGCCGACGGCGAACCAGTTCGGCTCGACATGAACGAGTAGCACCGGCTCCCCAAATGCGTGACCGGCGATGAGCTGGCCGGGACCAACGGTGCTGACGTCGATCCCCGTGGCCAGATCAGGACCGGTCAGCTCATCGGACTGCTCGGTCACTTCTGGTCGTCGAGGAGGCTCTGCGCCCGGTCGCGGTGTGCCACGAAGGCCGGCGCAACTTTCGTCTCCAAATCCTTCACTTGGGCATTTTGAGTCGCCGGCAGCAATGTATGAGTCACCGCATCGAGCACCGCGTTATGAAAATCAACCTCGTGCTTCAGAAAAGCGCGGTCGAATGCTCTTCCCTTGAGGCTGCGGAGAGACCGCATCGCCTGAACATGCGCCTTGGCGAGAGCGAAGTCCCGGGGTGGCGTCGGGATCACCTTGAGCGACCTCGCGAGGTCACGCCCCTGTTGCCGGACGTTCCGGTGATCGCGAACCAGCATTGCCCCAAAATCACGAACCGCCTTCGAGTGCCCCTTGCTGATAGCGAGCGATGCTGTCTCCATATCATACGTGTTGGCTGCATCAAATATTGCTACGATTGTGGGATCGTCCAGCTTTGGTGCGTTGGCCTGGGCGTGGGCTGTGGAAGCAGGGAATCCGAAAGCGGCAGCCACAACTGCCATGGCGCCATATCTGAGGATGGTGCGGTTCTGCGAAATCATTTCGAAACCTCCAAGAGAGACAGAATGTTGTGAACTGCCTTGCTGGTTCGAGCTTATCGGACTCCCTGGAATAAGTCAAGTTTTTCTTTGACTTATTGGCTGAACGGCGTTAAAATGAGGGCAAATGACTGAATTGCGAAGACGATCTCCGAAGCCCCGTACCGACGCGACACGCGCTCGACTCCTCGCCTTGTTGCGAGAGGGCGCGTGGACCGTTGATGATCTCGCCGAACGTCTGGGCGTAACGGATAACGCGGTACGCTTTCATCTGGACGCGCTCGAGCGCGCGGGAACCGTGCGTAAGGAGGGAGTGCGGAGGCCTCGCGGCGCGGGACAACCCGCATCTCTCTTCTCGCTCAGCGCGGGCGGAGAGGAAGCATTCTCCCGGGCTTACGCACCGGTGCTGATTGCGTGCCTGGAGGAGCTCCGCGACCGAACCCCGGCTCCGCAGCTCGTCGCGTTTCTCAGGCGCGTCGGCAAACGAGTCGCAAGTAGTATCGATCATCCGACGGGCTCACTTTCATCACGCGTGACCGGCGCGTCGGATCTACTCAATTCGCTTGGCGGATTGACGGCGGTTGAGAAATCGGGCGGGACGTACCGCATCGTCGGACGTGCATGCCCGCTGTCGGCCGCTGTCGAGGCGGATCATTGCGTGTGTGCCGCCGTCACTTCCATGGTGGCCGAAGTGGTCGGCGCGGAGGTGACGGAGCGGTGCGATCGTTCGGGACGTCCAAAGTGTTGCTTCGAGATTTCTTCAGACCACAGCGCCCGAACGACCGCTCACGGTTGACAGTCGGCGATTACTGGACCGTGATGGTTCCCGACATCGCCGTCCCGTGCTGGGAACAGTGATAGTTGTAAGTCCCGGCCACGGCGAAATTCCTGCTAAAGCTCCCCTGATCCTGCGTCGGCGACGTGGTGCCGTCGTCGAAGGTCACGCTGTGCGCCACGCACGTCTGGCCATTGTAGGAATCACCCGTGCAGCTGTTCCACGCCCATTTCACCGTCGTTCCGACTGCGACGGTCTTTGTGCCTGGGGTGAACATGTTGTTGCTCACGGAAATCCCGTCGGCTGGCGGAGGAGTGTTGACGCCGTTGTTCGTTGGACTGGTGGTGCCGCCACCACCGCCGCCGCAACCGTAGAGTGAGGCTACCGCCAGCATTACAAAAACACCTTTCATGATGAAACGCCTCCCGACGCATCTGGTTTCTGAGGAGACGCTACCCAGGCGCGCAGGACGCAACAAGCGCTTTTACTGCGCGGGCCGGTGGATGACCGCAATCAGGCGGTGAGCGGTGGCGACGAATCGCCCCGCGGTTAATCACGCCGCGTCGTGTATGGTCTTGAGCTGGATGATCTTGAGGCGGCGCGTCGTCGCCGGAAGCTTGAGCACGACTGTCTCACCGACGCTTCTTCCCACCAGTGTCTTGCCGATCGGCGACGACATGCTCACGTGCCCCTCCTCGAACTCCACCGAGTCGCCGAATACCAGGCTGTAGCTCTCGCGCTCGCCCGTCTTCTCGTCCTGCACTACGACCTGCGAGCCGAGTCCGACCTTGTCGGAGGGAATCTGGGTTACGTCGATCTGCGATAGCTTGCTCAGACGCTGGCGCAGCTGTCCCAGGCGCGCCTGGACGAATTGCTGCCGCTCGAGCGCCGCCTTGTACTCGCTGTTCTCGCGAAGATCGCCCAGCTCGACCGCTCTGCGAATCTCCTGTGGAAGCGTGATGCTCAGCTCGTGCTGGAGACGTTGGGCCTCCTCGCCGAGCTTTATCTTGAGTTGTTCGATCATGCGACGCGAGCCTTCCTGAAGGTCCTTCGCCTTTACCGAAAAACGAGCGCCCGACCGCGATGAAAGGCCGGGCGCCCGCTAATCCAAGCTAGAGTGTCTTCCCCCGGGAGGCAATCACCCGGGGTAGGCGAGTATGGCGACCGCCCTATCG
>DATHGO010000236.1:0-7880 GCA_035317585.1 Gemmatimonadaceae bacterium
CGTGCGGCACGTCGTCGTGATGGGCAGCAATGCAGTTGACGACGATCGGGTTCTCCCCGTACTTCGTCGCCATCTCGACGCCCAGCTGCACATGAGTGCCTTCGTGCTCGTGGGTGAGAACCTTGCCGACGTCATGAAGCAGTGCTCCCCGGCGAGCCATCGCCACATCGAGTCCGAGCTCGGCGGACATGATCCCGGCGAGCCACGCGACTTCCTTCGAGTGGTTCAGAATGTTCTGGCCATAGCTCGTGCGCCAGCGCATGCGTCCAATCAGCTTCACCAGCTCCGGATGCAATCCGTGCACACCGCTTTCGTACGCCGCCTGCTCTCCCGTCTCGACGATAGATGCGTCGACCTCCTGCCTTGACTTGTTGACGACCTCTTCGATGCGCCCTGGGTGGATGCGGCCGTCGGCAACCAGCTTTTCCAGGGAAAGACGCGCGATCTCACGGCGTATCGGATCGAAGCACGATACGACGACCGTGTCCGGCGTGTCGTCGATGATGACGTCGACTCCGGTGGCGAGCTCAAATGCGCGAATGTTCCTCCCCTCGCGGCCAATGATACGCCCCTTCATCTCATCGTTTGGAAGTGAGACGGCGGAGACGGTGGCCTCCACGCTCTGCTCGGCCGCAATCCTCTGGATGGCCAGCGCGATGATTTTCTTCGCTTCTCGCTCGGCGTTCCGTTTGGCGGTCTCGCGAATCTCGCGGATCTTGTTGGCAGCGTCGGCGTGCGCCTCCTCCTCCATTCGATGCACCAGCTCCGCCTTCGCCTCGGCGGCGGAGAGTCCAGCGAGTTGTTCCAGCCGTCGCCTTTCTTCGCCGAGCAGCTTGTCGAGCTCCTGCTCGCGGTCCGCCATAGTCTTTTCGCGGTTGGCGAGTGTTTCAACGCGTTTCGTCGTCTCGCGTTCGCGCTGCTCCAGCAGGTCGTACTTGCGATTGAGCTGGCCTTCGTGGTCGTCGACCCTGCGTTCCTCGCGCTCGATCTCCTCGCGGCGGCCGCGGACCTCGAGCTCCCACTCCTCGCGGAGCCTCATGAGCTCTTCCTTACCGCTGAGGATGGCGGTCTTGCGTAGACTTTCTGATTCGCGCTCCGCTTCGCCGACGATTCGCTTGGAGGTCTCTTCCGCGGTCGCGTGTGCCTGCTGCTGACGCTCGAGCTCAGAGCGTCCACCCAACTTTCTGCCGATAAAGAAAAAAACCGCGCCGGCAATTACCAACAGAAGGATGCCAGCCGCGGATAACCAAGCAGTGCTAGTCATATCGGATCTATGTTGGGCCCGCGGCAATGCCACAGGCGGCCCCTATCGCGCCGGAAAGTCGTCGCGAAGTCGAGTTAAACTAATGTCGGTTCTTGGTTTGGGCGAGAGCGAGTTCACGCTCTGCCACGGCGTCGGGGTCCGGTCGCCGAGATGCGCGCTAGTCCTTTCTCTTCGCCGGCGGCAACCAGGGACGGATCTCGGAGCTAAGCCGCTTCATGGATCCGGCGAGGTCGTCACCAGCCTCACGGGCGTCGAATAGCTCGTCGGTGATGCTCAGCGCCGCGAGGATGGCGCCCTTCTGGGCCTCGACGATGTTCCCCGCGCGCATCGTCTCACGGATTACGTTGTCCACGTGCTCGGCGACGGCACGGGTGCGCTCGGGGCTGGCGTCGCTTCTGATCGAATACTCGTCGCCGAGGATCGTGACGCGGACGACATTCTTTTTGGTGCTCAACGAACCCCCGCGCCGTCATGCTGCTGCCGGAGAAAGCGAACGCGATCGATCATCTGCTGCGTTCGTGCACGCGCGGCGTCGAGCCGGCTGGCGAGTCCGGCGTTCTCTCTCTCCAGAAACTGCACGCGCTCGGGGGACACGACACCCTTCACTCCGGTCGATTCCAGGCTCTTGATGCGGGCCTCCGCTTGCAACGCCCGACGGCGGAATGAAGCGAGCTCGTCGCCAAGATGCTTCACCAGCTGCTCCAGCTCCGCAAAAGCGGCTCTATCAGGCCGTACGCTGTCGGACACCAAGTTCTCCCTCTAGTGCGGTGACAATCTTCGCCGTTCTTCCCTGCACTTCCTGGTCCTTTAGTGTGCGCTCGGGATGACGGAAGGTCAACGCCCAAGCGAGACTGCGCAATCCTTCTGGAATTCCTTGTCCGCTGAATTCATCGAATAGCGTAAGACTCTCGAGCAGCTCGCCAGCTTCTTTGCGGATAACCGTGTCGATCTGGGCCGCAGTGACACTGGCGGGCGCCAGGAGTGCGAGGTCAACCTGCACTCGAGGAGTCGCGGGAATCGGGCGGTACGCTTTACTCCTCGCCGCTCCCTGCTCGATCGCTTCGAGGTTGATCTCCAAACCGAATGCTGGCTTCGCCCAAACGGGGGCATCGAGCTTGAGCCGTCTCGCCGAACCGACGGTGTGCCCGTCTACCGAAATCTCCCACAACGTGTCCCCCGTGCCCGGCACAAGTATCACTGCAGCCGACGGGAACGCCGCCGCAGCGGCTGTCTCGGCGAGGAACTTGATGTCCCACTCGTCATAGCTCGGTTGTATCGCCTTCGTGAAATGAGTCGGCGCCCGCTGACCCATCACCAGCGCGGCGACGTGCATCTCTTCGCGCGGAAGCACGGCTTTCTTCGGACCAGGAAGGTCCGCCGCACCCTCGCCCGCGAAGAACGCGGTGCCGATCTCGAACAGCCGAACGTTGCCCTGCATGCGGGCGAGATTGTATTCAGCGCGAGATATGAGAGTAGTCAGCAAGTCTCCGCGCAGGAATGCTTCGTCCTCCGCGAGCGGATTTGCGACACGGACGGTTGCCCCGTGACCCTCGGCGACGAATGGCATCGGCCTCACTTCATTCAGGCCGACGCCGACGAAAGTTTCCTCCAGACGCTTCGTTACTGCTACGAGCGGCGCGTCGGGGACGGCACTCGGCCGGAACGGCCGCAGCTCGGAGGAGAAACTATCGTAGCCTCGGAGGCGCGCGATCTCTTCGGCGAGATCAACATCGCTGTGCACGTCGTGCCGCCAGCTCGGCGGCGAGACCTTGAGAACATCCTTTGCCTCGGGCGCGATCCTGAATCCGACTGTCCTGAGATTCTTTTCCACTTCGTTCGTCTCGACCGGCTCGCCGAGTAGCCGCGCCACTCGCACGAGCTTGAGCGAGATCGGTTGCGGGCGCCTGGGAAGTGGATACAAGTCGATCGGACTCCCTTGCGGAATTCCGCCAGCCACCGACAGGATCAGCCTCACCGCGTAGTCTACGAGCGCTGGAATCGCATCGACGTCCACGCCGCGCTCGAAGCGATAGCTGGCGTCGGTTGAGATTGCGAGCTTGCGACGGGTCGCGCGAATGCGAGCGGGATTGAACGCGGCGACTTCGAGGAAAATCTCGGTGGTCGATTCGGATACCTCGCTTCCACTGCCTCCAATGATGCCGGCGATCGCCTGCGCCCGCTCCGCGTCGCCGATGACAACGGCGCCGGGAGGAAGTGTTCTATCGACTCCGTCAAGCGTCTTGATCAGCTCTTCGCCGCGGGTCTTCCTCACGACAACGGTGCCCCGCGCGATCTTCTCGAGATCGAATGCGTGCATCGGCTGGCCGAACCCGAGGAGCATGTAGTTCGTGACGTCGACGACATTGTTGATCGGGCGCGATCCGACCGCCTGGAGCCGCTGAACGAGCCAATCAGGACTGGGCCCCACCTTCAGTCCGGTGATGACTGCGCCGGCGTACCGCATGCAGCCGTCGGTGTCCTCGAGCTTGACGGTGACATCTCCGACCTTTCCGGAAGTCGCCTTCACGGTGTGCGTGCGAATGACGAACGGCTTTTCCTCCGCGATCTCGGGACGCGTTATGGTACCGCCTGTTGCGGCGGCGATTTCACGAGCGAGTCCTTCGTGCGACAGGAGATCGGGGCGATTCGGCAAGACATCGATTACGAGGCGGGTGTCGCCGATCGGCATCGCATCGAGGAACCTGGTTCCCGGTTCCGCGACGAGCGTTAGCGCCATGATCCCCTCAGTGTCCGTACCGAGCCCGAGCTCCTTCGCCGAGCACAGCATGCCCTCCGACGTCTCCCCTCGAATCTTTCGCTTCTCGATTTTCAATCCGCCTGGGAGTGTGGCGCCGACGGGGGCGAAGGGGTAGAGCGCGTTGACGCTGACATTTGCCGCACCGCACACTACGTCGACCAGAGCTCCACCGCCGCCGGCATCAACTTTGGTGACCCAGAGGTGGTCCGAGTTCGGATGCCGCGCGGCCTCGACGACGCGAGCGATCACGACGTCGCGCAAATCATCGCGGAGCGAGACCAGATCGTCGACTGTCGCGCACCGCGAGGTGAGCATGTCGCGCAGCTCAGTGGGACTGAGGCTGAACGGGACAAACGCGCGCAGCCACTCGTAGGAAGCGTTCATGGCGTGAGAGTCTTCATCGGAGCAAGACGGAACACGGTGTGAAAGTGTTCATCGGGCGATCTCATCGCGAAATCTGGTACAGGAATCTCACGTCAGAATCGTAAAGAATACGTATGTCCGGGATGTCGTAGCGCAGCATCGCGATGCGTGCCGGCCCCATTCCGAAAGCCCAGCCGGTGTAGCGATCGCCATCGAGACCCGCGGCGTTCAGCACAGACGGATGCACCATTCCCGACCCAAGTATCTCCATCCAGCCCGTACCCTTGCAGCTCGGGCAGCCGGACCCGTGACACAGCTGGCACTCAACGTCCATCTCGGCCGACGGCTCCGTGAAGGGGAAATAGCTTGGCCGGAAGCGCGTTTTCGTTTTGCCGAAGAATCTGTTGGCGAAATGCGTCAGCGTCGCCTTGAGATCAACGAAGCTGACCCCTTCATCGATGGCCAGGCCTTCGATCTGCGCGAACATCGGCGCGTGCGACGCGTCGAAAAAGTCGCGGCGGTAGGCGTTCCCCGGGCTAAGAATTCTGATCGGCGGCTTGAACTTTTGCATCGTACGGATCTGCACCGGAGATGTGTGCGTCCTCAGCATCACGTTCTCACCCAGGTATAGCGTGTCGTGCAGATCCAGCGCGGGGTGATCGGGCGGAAAGTTCAACGCGGTGAAGTTGTACCACTCCGTCTCCGCCTCCGGTCCCAATGCAATCGTGAAGCCCAGCTCCCGGAAGATGTCCTCGATCTCCTCGATCACGAGCGTGACCGGGTGCTTCGATCCGAGCCACTGCCGCCGTGCCGGCATCGTCGGGTCGACGTTCCTCTTGGAAGAGCTGGCAGCCTCGAGCTGCTGTCGCCGGTCCTCAAGGCGCGCCTCGAGCTTCGCCTTTACGGCATTGATCAGCGAGCCGCCTTCGCGCAGCTCCGCCGGCGCGAGCGACGGCAGCTGCTTGAAGAGCTCCGGTAGTCGTCCGGACTTTCTTCCAAGCAGCGACGTGCGCGCCTCCTCGAGCAAGGAGGCCGTCGTCGCGGCATCGATGAGCTTCTCGCCTTCAGCGGCGAGCGTGGTGACGAGCTGCTGGAATTCCGAAAGCGTCACGGTTCTGAGTATGGGTGGGCAAAAGCAAAAGGACTCCACCGCGCTGGTCTTACATTAGCGACGGTAGAGTCCTTTTGAAATCCTTGCGAAACGTTACGCGGCGTCTAAAGCGGATCTCGCCTTTTCGGCGAGCGCGGTAAACGCGGCAGAATCGTTGACAGCGATGTCGGACAGAACCTTCCGATCGATTTCGATGCCCGCCTTTTTGAGGCCGTGCATGAACACCGAGTACGACATCCCGTGCTGGTGCGCGCCCGCGTTGATGCGGACGATCCACAGCTTGCGGAAATCACGTTTCTTGTTCTTGCGATCGCGGTACGCGTACTTCCAGCCGCGCTCGACGTTCTCCTTGGCGGCCTTCCACAGCTTGCTCCGGGCGCCAAAGGCACCGCGGGCGGCCTTCATCACCTGCTTCTTGCGCTTCAAGCGCGCGACATTCGATCTAACGCGTGGCATTGGTCTATTCCTCTAGGCCTGTAGCAGGCGTTTGATGTTCTTCACTTCACCAGGCGTCTGAATGATCGCGGACTGACGCAGCCGGCGCTTTCTCTTCGACGACTTCTTGGTGAGGATGTGGCTCTTGAACGCTCTCATGCGCTTCACCTTTCCGGAACCGGTGATCTTGAAGCGTTTTCTCGCGCCCTTGTGGGACTTCATCTTCGGCATTGCAGTTCCTTCGTATTTAGATCCCGACGGTGATCGCCGGGCTCACTATGAGCTTTAGGTCGACCCAGCCCAAGCGCTACTTCGGCGCCAGGATCATGGTCATGAACTTTCCCTCGAACTTTGGATCGGTTTCGATCTTCGCCACATCGGCGAGCTCCTGTGCGACCCGATTCACTACCTGACGTCCGAGCTCCGGATGGGCGATCTGCCGGCCCCGGAACATCAGCGTCACCTTCACCTTGTTTCCGTCCTGCAGGAACTCCCGCGCGTGACGGGTCTTCGTCATGAAGTCGTGCTCTTCGATTCCCGGCCGGTACTTCACTTCCTTCAGGTGAATGACGTGCTGCTTCTTTTTCGCCTGGCGCGCCATCTTCGCCTGCTCGAACTTGAATTTCCCGTAGTCCATGATGCGGGCCACGGGCGGCCTCGCCATTGGTGCAACTTCCACGAGATCCAGTCCCTGCTCAATCGCGGCCGCCAGGGCCGTTTCGACATCCATGATTCCGAGCTGCGCTCCATCGGCAGCTATGACTCTGATGGGACTGATGCGGATCTGTTTGTTGACGCGTACGCGCTTGGTGGTGTCCTGGATACGAGCCCCTTTACTCTAGGAAAACAAAAACGCGGACCCGTTTATCGGAGTCCGCGCGACTATAAACTCTGCAAGAGAGTCTAGTGGCCAGAACTCCTTCAGCACTCCCCGAACATCGAGGGCCAGAGGGTGGGGGGATCCGCCCGGATCTCCCGCTTATCGCATTGTCAGGACACAAGATAGGGTAGCCGGCGTCCCTGTGCAAGCGCCCATACCAGCTTACGTGGGCTTCGTCACCCGCCTAGATTCGCGGGATGCCCAAGAAAGTCATCGGCGGCAAGGTCGAGAAGCGGATCCCGATAGACGGGATTGGAGGCGTCTTCATCTACGCCAACGACGCCAAGGCGCTGTCGACGTGGTACGCCCACCATTTCGGACTTAAGCTCGAGACCTACGAGGATGGCAAGGTTTACGGCACCGAGTTCAAGTACCGGAGGCTCGGTGATTCCTCCAAAGTGGACTCGACGGTGTTCTCGATTTCCCAGGCAAAGACGACGCTCCCGACCGACCGGCGCGAGGCAGTGATCAATTACCGGGTCCGGGAGCTACAGCCCTTCCTCGAACAGCTCAAGGCGGACGGGATCGAGATCGAGAAGACCGAGGATTTCGACTACGGGCGGTTCGCTTGGATCAAAGATCCAGAGGGGAACCGGATAGAGCTCTACCAGCCGCTGAACTGATACCGCACGTCAGTAACTGCAACTGAACAGGCGAGAGGTCCCTGTAGGTAAGTTGCCAGTGGTTCAGTTCACGACGCCCCGACTTATCTCGATTGATCAGGACACAAGCAACTGCCTGTACCGTGAATGCCACAGAGGTAAGTCGTGGCGTAGTGAACTAACAAACTCACAGCTTACCTACAGGGACCTCTCGCCTGTTCAGTTGCATTTGCCTGGTCTACGCCGCGCCATCCTTTAGCCGGTAAGCCTTCCCATCGTGCTCAAGGCGCCCCCACGGCACGGTGGCGTCGTGCTCGAAGATAAGTAGCCAGTTTTCGTCCACCGCCTGCTTCAGGATTCTTCGCTTGGTCTCGAGGGTAACGAGAGGCTCAACGTCGTACCCCATGATCCACGGAAGCGGCAGGTGCGCGTGCGTCGGAACCAGATCGCCGAGGTAGAAGGCGCGC
>DATHGO010000237.1:0-9642 GCA_035317585.1 Gemmatimonadaceae bacterium
TCAGCTCGGCGATGGAAACGTCGACACCCGGCGTGGTCCAGACCACGGGGACCGTGACGGTCACTGGAAGAGTGACGACCAGTGCCGGGAAGCCAGTCCCGAACGCGCGCGTCTACGTTCCGGGCACGAACGAGGCGACTCGAACCGACGCGAATGGGAATTACACCCTCACCGGCGTTCCCGGTGGTCCCCAAGCTGTGGTAGTTCGTGAGCGCGGCTACGTCCCGGTGAAGGTCGAAGCCAAGTTTTCGACCAAGCCGAGCGATCGCGCGCGCAACCATGTCAACGTCAAGCTCCTGACGCCCAGCGAGGTGGCGACGGTTGCGACTCAGTGGGCTCGCGACTCCGCGGGCCTCGACAGGCTTGGCTTTTTTCGCCGCGAGTCCCAGGTCAGAGGAGCTTACTTCATTACGCCGGATCAGATCGCTGAAATGAAACCAGCCACCACCTCCGACATTTTTCGACGGGTGCCGGTTCTAGTCCAATCGGTCGGCCGGACCGGACCGGTGCTCCGAGGCGTGAACGGCTGCCTCTTTACATATGTCGATGGGCTTCCGTGGCGGTCAATGTTCCCCGGAGATCTCGACACTTACGTTCCGGTTCGCGACGTCGTAGCCGCGGAAGTGTATCCGCCCGGGCAAACTCCCCCGCCTCCGTTCGTGCGCGGTGTTCCGCGGTTGAACTGCACCACACTGGCGATCTGGACGCGGTCGCGGGTGGGCTAAATATTGGACGGCTCGCCGCCGACACTTTAGGCTTTGGAGTCGGCGGCTCTAACCGGTAGCGTCAACACTTCGACCCGCCGGCGCGAAAGAGATCATCACCCACATGGGACGGCTCTGCTGGTCGCCGCTCCCCCCGTCTCCCATCCCAGCACCCTCGCCAAAAAATGCTGAACAGACTGATCGCCGTCTCCGCGCTTCTAGCAGCCGCCGCGTGCTCGACCGCACCTGAGCCCCGCACCGCTCCCACTCCGCAGCGCAACGGACAGGGACCATCCGGTGACAGCACCAGAGCAGGCGGTGATTCCGGCCGCGCAGGCGGAAATGCACCCGCGCAACCACGCCCGTACAACCGCGTGATCACCCGCGATGCAAAGACTCGCCGCGGTATGTTCGCGGTCCACCGAGTGAACGACAAGCTGTACTTCGAGATCCCGAAGAACGAGTTGAATAAGGACATGCTCCTCGTCGGACGCTACACGAGGGCGGCTGCCGCAAACCCCCGCCTGCCCGGCGGCCAGTTCGGCAATTACGGCGGCGACCAGTTCGCGGAACGGACTCTGAGGTGGGATCGAAGCGGAAACCGAATCATTCTCCGGTCTCCATCCTACGCTATCGTCGCCGACAGCAGCAATCCGGTCTATCGCGCCGTTCAGGCCGCCAACTATCCTCCCGTGATCGCGGTGTTCAACGTCGAATCCTACGGGCCGGACAGCGCCGCCGTGATCGACGTGACTCGACTCTATACCACGAGCATTCCGGAGTTTGCGGCTATACGTGGAAGCCTCGATGAGCGCCGTTCGTTCGTCGAGAACGCGCTCGCCTTCCCCGACAACGTCGAGATCGAGGCGACGCAAACAGGCACCGTGAGCCCGGCGCCGGGCGGTGGTGGCGGAGGGGGCGGCGGCGGTCAGGGCCAAGGTCCCCAACCCGCCCAGAGCGTGCTCGCCCACTGGAGTCTGGTCCGCCTTCCCGAGAAACCGATGGTGCCGAGACGGTGGGACGAGCGCCTGGGATACTTCTCGATCGCGCAGGTGGATTTCGGGACTACTGAACAACGGTCGGCCGACCGATCCTACATATCTCGCTACCGCCTGGAGAAAAAAGATCCGAACGCGGCGCTGTCGGAGCCGGTCAAGCCCATTGTCTATTACGTCGATCCCGCGACACCCGAGCAGTGGAAGCCATGGGTGAGAAAAGCGATCCTCGACTGGCAGCCCGCGTTCGAGGCGGCGGGATTCAAGAACGCGATAATCGCCATGGATCCGCCGGCAAACGATCCCGACTGGTCCGCGGAAGATGTCCGCCACACCGTGATCCGCTGGCTCCCATCGACGATCGAGAACGCTCAGGGGCCGCACGTGAGCGACCCGAGAACGGGCGAGATCCTGAATGGATCGGTCCGCATGTTCCACAACGTCCTCAATCTCCAGCGCGACTGGTACTTCACCCAGGCATCCCCGCTCGACCCGCGCGCGCGCACGCTGCCCTTCCCGGATTCGCTGATGGGGAGGCTGCTCGAGTTCGTCGTCGCGCATGAGATCGGCCACACGCTCGGCCTTCGTCACGATCAGATCGGAAGCTCCACATATCCGGCGGACAGCGTCCGCAGCGCGAGCTGGGTGCACAGAATGGGACACGCGCCTTCGATCATGGACTACTCGCGCTTCAACTACGTCGCGCAGCCTGAAGACAACATCGCGCTCGCGGATATCGTCCCCGGCATTGGCCCCTACGACAAGTTCGCAATCATGTGGGGGTACACGCCGATCCCGGGAGCGCGATCCGCCGAGGACGAGCGTCCGACGCTCGATCAGTGGGCGCGGATGCAGGACACCATTCCCTGGTACCGATTCTCCGAAAACAATGAAGGCGGATACGGCACCCTCAACGAAGCGGTTGGCGACGCCGACCCGGTGAAGTCGACGGGACTCGGATTCAGGAATCTCCGTCGGGTGGTGACCTACTTATCGTCCGCGGCGACCAAACCCGGCGAGGACAACGATGATCTGAAGGAGCTGTACGACCGAACGGTCGGACAGTGGTCCACCGAGGCCACCCATGTCGCCACGGTCGTTGGCGGCGAAGCGGTGCAGTACAAGTCGGGCAGCCAGCCAGGCGCGGTTTACACGCCACTCTCTAGGGCGCGGCAGCAGGAAGCCATGCGCTTCCTCAATGAAAATGTCTTCCAGACTCCGTCGTATCTGATTCAGCCCGCGATCGCGCGGCGCATTGAAGCAGGAGGAATGATCACACGCATTACGAACGCGCAGGCTCGGGTGCTCACCAACGTTCTCAATGACGGCAGGCTGAACAGGCTGATCGAGAACGAAGCGCTCGCGACGAACAAGGGAGACACCTACTCGTTGGCGTCAATGCTGGACGACTTGAGACGGGGTGTCTGGACCGAGCTGGCGCAATCACGCGTCTCGATAGATCCCTATCGACGGACACTACAGAACCAGTTTCTGGCGCAGGTCAACGCCAAGTTGAACCCCAGCGCGACTCCCGCGACCCCCTTCACGCCGCCCCCCGGGTTTACTCCCCCGGCGCCTCTGCTCGAGGACGCAAAGAGCCAGCTGAGAGGAGAGCTCGTGGCACTGCGTGCCGACATTCGGCGAGCCGTACCGAAGGCTTCAGATCGAGAGACGCGCCTGCATCTCGAAGCAGCGGATCACGAAATCGGAGATATCCTCGACCCGAAAAAATGACCCGGGCGGCGACGGAGCATCGAGAGCGAGGCCATAGGTTCGCTTGCCGCTCTCGATAGCGCACAAATGAAAAGAGGGAGCGCCTTTCGACGCTCCCTCTTGTTCAAACGATAACCTGATCAGGTGCAAACGATCACACCGGTGGCGTTGGCGCAGGTCTTAGCTGACTGCGAGTGCGTTGCGGTTGCGCTCCAGCCCTGGGGCGGACCAGCAATCAGCACTGCTACGATCGTCACGTTCTGCGACGGGGTGAAGCCCTGGATCGGTGCAGCCATCGTCGCGGTTCCTGCGAAGTAGGCGCCGTTCTGGTCTGCAGCGTACTGCTCTTCGTAGGTCGCAAGATTGCGAAGGTCAGACTTCATCGCGGCGACGTACGCCTTGTCCTTCGTGTTCGCGAACTTCGGAATCGCAATCGCGGCAAGAATACCGATGATGACGACCACGATCAGAAGCTCAATGAGTGTAAAACCCTTTCTATTGCGCATGAAATGTTAATCCTCGAGAGAAAAGCGGTTGGAGTTCGGAGCGGAGTTGGGTGTTACGGGGCCGTAAGTGAGAACACAATGGCGAGGCTATAGACACCTGGCGCGTTGCTGGGCTGGGTGAATCCCGCCGCCCACACGGTCTTGAAGAACGCCGCCGCCGCAGTGCCGTTGGTGGCTGCTAATCCGGAAGTCAACAGCGCGTCGCTGGTGCTGATACCGACGTAGGTTCCAGCTGCTGCGTTCGACCAGGTCAGATCGCTGACTGGCTTGGTACCGCCAAGCGTTCCGACATAGGTCCAGTTCGCTGGGTTCGAGGTGCGAACGTTCAGCGTCCAGCTGCGATTGGCCTTAACCGTGAAGGTCGGGCCTAGATCGGCGAGTACCGCGCCGGTTTCGATCTGGTCAGCTGTTGGTGAGCTCAACGTGGTGGTGGTCGCGCTCATAGTGAGCTTGACCAGCGCATTGACGGTCGCGGACGCGGTGTTCACCACGAGACATCCACCAGCGTTGCCACTGCACTGCAATTGCGCATTTGCCTGGCTAGCGCTGATGGCTGATCCGAGCACCATTGCGGCCAGAAGAAAACGGGTCGCCTTCATCGAATTTGCTCCAAAGTTCACGGGTTTTCGACAGCTTTCGGTTGGAATTCCCGACTGTCTCTTTCTACCGATAAGACGCGATGCCCGGCATGGTCGCAACGCGAAAAAGCGCGACAAATTGGAGTCGGGGCGGTCAGACTAAGTAGTTGTCGCTTCTATACTTAGATATATCACAAATATGCGCTTATGGCTCCGTTTTTGGCGATTTGCGGCAGCCGTTGCACACTGCGACAGGCGCGCAAGCTCGGGCTCCCGTCGGGTGGCCGTGCGTGTTAAGATGTGTCTGTCTCCCCCGAATCGAGGGAGATAATTCGTTTTTCGGGGCGTAGCGTAGCCCGGTAGCGCGCCTGCTTCGGGAGCAGGAGGTCGCTGGTTCAAATCCAGTCGCCCCGACTGTGTTCAAGTGCTGGCGCCGTGCGGGCTTCCTCGCGCGGCGCTAGTTCGTTTATGGATCAGTGTGTAGGTTCGAAGTCCAGGTCGAACGCCCTCCTTTGCATGGAACTGTCAACGCCACGAGTACGTTGGGCAAAGGAACGGAAACTTCAACTGACTACCTGCCAACGGCGTCCAACGCCGAGAAGGAAACCTGACATGGTACCCCAAGTAATCGTCATGCTAGGCGCATTCGCCACCGCCATCGTCTTTGCGATTGGAATTCCACTGGTGAAAGTGTACTCGCGAAAGATCGACGCAGAGACCAAGAATCCGCGCATCCCGTCGGATGTCACGGATCGTCTCGAGCGAATGGAGCGGGCGATCGAAGCGGTCGCCATCGAAGTCGAGCGCATCTCCGAGGGGCAGAGATTCACGACCAGGCTTCTCTCCGAAGGCAGGAGCGCAAAGGAGAAGAGTCTGAGCTGAAGAGCGCGACCGTTGCCACTTGGCGTAGGAACCGGTCCTAGAGAAGAATTGCGTCGGCAATTCGTCTAAAATCCCTGACTGGAAACCAACTCCCTTGCTAACGCCGGTAACTCCTCTCAAGAAAGCACGGATGCTCGTCTCTGTGCTCATTCCCGTCTATAACGAAGTCGACACCGTTGCGGAAATAGTGGAACGCGTCAGGGCGACCCCTTACACGACGGAAATCATCTGCGTCGACGATTGCTCGACCGACGGAACGCGTGACGTCCTGGCGCGGCTTCTCTCTGATGGAATGATTCAACAAGCCATCTTTCAAAAGGAGAATCGCGGCAAAGGCGCGGCCGTCCGAACGGCAATCGCCGCGAGTCACGGAGACATCGTGATCGTTCAAGACGCCGACCTCGAGTACAGCCCATCCGACTGGCCGACGCTCTTCGAGCCACTCGTGCAGGGACGCGCTGATGCGGTGTTCGGATCGCGCTTTCTCGGCGGCACACACCGGGTGCTCTACTACTGGCACTCGGTGGGTAACGGGCTCCTTACTACGCTCAGCAACATGTTCAGCAATCTGAACCTCACCGATATGGAGTGCGGCTACAAAGCCATTCGAGGTGAATTGGCCCGGTCCCTTACTCTCAAGTCCGGACGCTTCGGGTTCGAGCCAGAGATTACGGCCAGGCTCGCACACGCAAATGCCCGGATCTTCGAAGTCCCGGTGGCTTACTCGGGCAGAACTTACCTGGAAGGAAAGAAGATTACGTGGCGCGACGGAATGGCTGCCCTCTTTCACATCCTGCGCTACAACCTGTTCCCTTGAGCTCCTCCAGCTACCCGTTCGGCCACAACGATTTGATACCCACGTCGTACGGCACGAGCCGGGGAGATCCCTCTTTTTCCCGTCTTAACAAAACCATTGGCACTCGCGCCGGATACCGAGCTATCAACTTGGCATTTTCTTCTGGGCCCAAGTCACGCACGATCATGGTGCCGGTTCCACTCAGGCCTGGCAAATCGCTCTGCCAAAGAAGCGGAGCAATGTCGATGATTCCCAGAGTGTCGGAAGCAACCTGTCTCAAACAGCCCGGTGACAAAGGCTTTCCCTGGTAGTATCGGATCTCGTCGCCGCGAGCGATGTCGATCCTTTGCGTTTTGTTTGGCGTGGAAAAATCGAAGTTAAGTGGAGGAGCATTTCCGGAACGCTCGCCCGGTTTTGCGGCGTACCAGTTAGCGAAGCTGTGAACTTCGCAGGTAGGGTTGAGCGCCATCGCCGCTTCAAGCGAGTCGCCGCGCAACCCGTGTGCGGTGAGGCGTGTTGCGATCCTTGTCGGCCAGCCGCCGTGAACGAAGACGAGCGACGGGCCCGCCGTCCGCGGAATTTCCATCCTTGCGCTAGCCATCCACGAACCTCCATAACGAGCGAGGCGCTCCGGGCCGAGGTAGACGATCGCGGCAAACCAGGCCAGCAACAGAGCGATGGCCAGCGCCGCGCGCGGCGAATAGCTGCCTAACGTCCTCTCCTTCGGAATGCGACGCACAAGCCCGACCGCCGCGGCAGCCGTCAGCAGCGCCCAGGCTGGCGCCCACTCGTTCAGCATACGGGGGCCCATGAAGAATCCGTGGTGCCAGTAAAACGCGTTCGCCAAAACAGGGAGAAGGGCCCACAAGGTCACAACCCGTGTCCCGCGCGAGAGCGCCGGCGCGAACAATAGATACAAGCCGACGACACCAACTACCGGAATGGGCGTCTCCAACAGGTACAAACTCAGCGTGACCAGATCGGAGGACGTGTATCCGAGCGCCTGAAGGGCACCATATGCATGACCGCTGGGATCTCGATGAAAACCCGGACCGACGAGTGGGCCCACCTGGGCGGCGTACCCGAACCGGAACGGGCTGCCGAAGAAATGTCGATTGTAAGCCGCGATCGCCACGAGAAACGGCGCGATCCCAATAACAGCCCCGAGCGTCGGTCGCAACAATCTGACAAATGCTTCACCCGGTCGGCTCGAGGGCGTCATCAGCCAGATACCAGCAACGATCAGCGCGGCTACCACTGCGGTTAAGGGACGAATTGAAAAGACTGCACCGACCGCGGCGCCGGAAAGGATCGCCCACCAGAAACCTCCACCGTCGCGACTTCCAAGCGCACAGTACACAGCGATTGAAATGAACGCAGCCGCCCCAATGTGATTCATGAACGCGCCGGAGAGGCCGATCAGGAACGGGCTTAACGCAAGCAGTACCGCGCCGAGCCGCGCTACAATCTTGTCATCGGGGAATAGTCTTTCCGCGGCAAGCGTCGTGAAGAAAACGGTGACACCGACGAGTAGCGGCCCAATGAGCTGCGGCACTCCGAGTCGCGTGCCAAGTGCAAGCAACACCACGTACCCCGGTGGGTATTGGGAGACCCAACCGTTGGGGGTCACCATGGAGTTCGGGAGGTGCCAAAACTCCGAGAACGCGTCAACCGGCCCGCTCAGCTGACCCGCGGCCACGAATCTCGCGTGCGCCAATTGCACCATCGCGTCGATCAGATTCGGCTTCCCCTGGAGTACAGACAGACTGAACACCAGGGTGATAAGCGCTGAAAGGAGCGCCAACGATCCGGCGTACCACAGAGTCGGAATCGAGAGCAGGCGACGCTCGACTTTCTCGAGCAGTCGGTCGAGGGCAGGCAGATCGATCACCCTGCTCGCCAGCACACCCAAGGTCAGCGTGATCAAGGTGCCGAGCAGCAAGAGCGTACGCGACAGGTCAGCGGCATAAATCACATCACCCGCTATTCGATCGGAATCCGCCGTCGCGACGATTCGATAAAACGGCACGACGAGAAGCACGAGCAGCAAACCGCCGACGAAGCGAAAGAGGTAGCTGGTCATTCGATCCCCGGGCATACGCTCGGCCTTCAGGTCGTCAGGCATCTTCAAGAAGTGGCGGGTCGGGCGGCGATTGACGACTTGCGGGCAATCGCCAGCAAGCTTTGTCCAACGGGCGGACGAATCCGTGATTCAATTCGACGCAACCAGGGGATTACCCAGCGATCATAGAAGCGCACTTGTCCTCGCCCGAGAGTGGTTCGGTGGAAAATGCGCCCCGACGCGAACCAGGCGGCGACCCCGACGAAGTTGACGTAGTGGAGTGTTTCAATCCTGAAACCCGCGGTAAGCAACAGGTCTTCGAGTCCCGAGCGCGTGTACCGTCGGTAATGATCGAACGCCTTGTCGAGCGATCCATAGATCGCCGGTACCGCGGGCACGAGAAGGAGCAGGGCTCCGTCACGGGCTAACGTGAGGTGGGCCGCACTCAGGAATTCGGCGTCCCGCTCGACGTGCTCCATTACGTTCACGGCAATCACTGTATCAGCGGTAACGCTGTCGCCCACATCTTCGAGATAGCCGTGGTGAATCCTGACACGCGGATCGTCATCGAACCTTCGCCGCAGGCTCGGAATATTGTTCGCAGCCGGCTCGATCAGTAGCAGCTCTTTTGGAGCCGCTCGCCGAAGAACAATATCTGACACCGTTCCAATGCCCGCGCCGGCCTCCACGATGCGCTCACCAAACGCTCCGGCGAAGGAATCGATAATCCAGCTGTAGTAATTGGTTGCTTCGGCGACCGCGTCTAGCTCGGTGCCGGAATACGAAAACTCGGAGATAGTGCGGGCCGAAGGAGGGACTGGCCGAATCTAGCATCATGGAGACGTTCTTCAACAAAAGGGATGACTCACTCGCTTCAGGAACTACGGGCGCTCGCGGGGTTCGCGCGAAGTCCGGACCCACGCGAATTAGGGAGCCTGAACTGTTGCAGCTTGCAACGACGGACGCAAAATGCGGCGATTCCGGAGTTGATTGGGCGCCGAGCGTAGTCTCGTAAGTGGTTGTTGGACAGTCACTTACCACCTACTCGCGCAATCTGGATTGGCTGTTGCGAGATGGTTAGCGTTGCCTTGAATTAAGGCGCCGCGTCTTTTGCACATGCTGAAGGCCCAGAGAGCCGGCGGCGATTTACTAACGCTTCAGGAGAGTCTCAAATGAGCAACAAAAAGGGTTTTACACTCATTGAGCTTCTGATCGTGGTCGTCATCATCGGCATTCTTGCCGCGATCGCGATTCCGAAGTTCGCGAATACGAAGGACAAGGCGTATGTCGCCGCGATGAAGTCCGATCTTCGCAACCTTGCGACCTACGAAGAGCAATATGCCGCCGACAACAACGGTGCGTACTTCGCCGGAACCGCGACGATGGCTTCGCCCCTTCAGGGCTTT
>DATHGO010000238.1:0-3750 GCA_035317585.1 Gemmatimonadaceae bacterium
CCGGAAGCCGCGTTTCCAGGCGCGAAAGGACATCTCGATCTGAAACGCGTAACCGTTTGACTTAACTGAGCTTAGATCGATCGATTCAAGTACGTTCCGACGAAAGCACTTGAAGCCGGCGGTGGTGTCGAAGATCGGAAGTCCCGTAATTGCGCGGGCATAGATGTTCGCGGCGTAACTGAGAAAGAGCCGGCTCATCGGCCAGTTGACGACGTTGACGCGCCCATCCTGGTAGCGTGACCCGTGGACGACATCAGCCTCTCTGATAGCAACGAGGAACTCGGGCAACGTCTCTGGATTGTGTGAGAAGTCGGCGTCCATCTCGAACACCAAGTCGTACTTTCGCTCGAGAGCCCACTGGAAGCCGGCGATGTACGCAGTGCCGAGGCCGAGCTTCTCCGCCCGATGGATGACGTGAACGCGCGGATTGTTCGCGGCGATCGCGTCGACGATGGTCCCTGTCCCGTCCGGGGAACCATCATCCACCACCAGAATCTCGAACGACGGGTCCTGCGCGAGAATGGCAGGTACCATGCGCGCGATATTGAACCGCTCGTTGTAGGTCGGAACAATGACCAGGGCTTTCTCAGGCAAGGCGTCTCCGATCGCGCCAGATGCCGGCGCCGAGCATTAGGACTCCGATCGCAATTGCGACCCAGGTGATTATCTTGCCCCGTTGGTAGCTCGGACTCGTGAAGACCAGCTCGATGCTGCGCGCACCCTGTGGCAGCTCGACCCCGATGAGGGTGTAATCCGCACGCCCTATCCGGGCAGCCTTCCCGTCGACCGTGGCCTTCCAGCCCGGGTAATAGTTCTCAGATACGACCAGCGAAGAACCCTGAGGTGCCGTCGCGCTGAGATCGATCTGGACCTTGCCGGGCTCGTAGTGTCGTACGGAAGTCCCGACCGTAAGAGGCGGCGGAAGTGTCTGGACACCAGGTGACACTGTGACGTTGGCCGACGTGTCGAACAGCGCTGCTCGCCTGACGTCGAATCGCGGGTTGAGAATAGTGGCCAGCACCTGGTCGTCCGGTGCCTTTACCGCGACCGGAGTAACCCACGAGTAGGGATTGTCCGCGTTCACGCGGTATAGATAGACGGTGTCCCCCGACGCGTTTACGACCGGCCCTTTCGCCAGCGTGGTGTTTCCGAAAGGCAGCTCCGGGACATTGGTCAGGAAGTATTTGGTATTCGTGAGCGCGAGCACGTTCGGTAGGAAGAGTCGTGAGCCACCGGTGTTGGTACCGGTCAGATCATTGGTCCGCTCACCCGCAGCGGCGTGGTACCGCCCGAGCTGATTGCCGTGGTAGCCGAGGACGTTTCTGATCCTGTGGATCATCAAACCGTCGCCGAACAGAAACGGCTCCGGCTGCGGCGTGTCCCGGGCCTCAAATGGGAGTACGCGAGCTGGTTGCTTCTCGCTCTTCAGCATCTCGATGATCGGGTCGCTGGCGAAGATGACCTCGGCCGGTGGCGAGAACACCCAATAATTCTTCTCGACCGTCCACAGATCGACCGCCATTAATCCCGCGAGCGCCCAAGCTACAGCCCTGCCAGAAATCTTCCCGCGAAGTGTGGCCAAGCCGAGCCCCAACACGATCGCGACGAAGAAGAAGCTGCGCCAAGCGCCAAACACCAACGCGCCGCGATTGGCGATCACGCGATCGAACATTCTCTCGTCGACAAGGGACTCTGCCACGCTGGAGAGCCCGCCGAGCGAAGCCAGAACAGCAATGACCCCACCGGCGATCAACCAGCCGATGAGGTATTTCCGGGAAACCCGTCGCTCGAGAAACCGCTCAGCGCCGGCACAGGCGAGCAGCGCGATCGCAAGAGTTCCGACAAAGAAGATTGTAGCTGGCGCCCGGAAGTATTTCGTTCCTGGGATTATCGCGTACGGTATATGGTAGAAAGGCGTCGAGCTTCCCAATGACCACAGCAGCGACACGACGAGTGCCATCGCCCAGAAAATGATGTGCTTTCGACGCGAGTCGCTGCGGAGACCGATGAACGCGGCACCAGCGAGCACGAGCACCACGACCCCAACGTAGTCGCTGTGCAGATGAATCAGGTTGCGTCCCCAGTAGTTTTCCAGCATTCCGGAAAACTGTGGAAGGTAGACATTGAGAAGTTCCTCAGGATTCCACGCATAGGAGGTCGCGATGCGATAGTCAGCAATGCCCCCTGCCCTGGGCGACCACGCCACATATTCTCGCACGGGCAGAAACTGGACCGCGCCAATAGCGAGTCCGACGACTACGGAAGCGAGAGCTGCCGCCAGCCGCTTGATCGCGACCGCGCGTGGGAGCGCGACGCTGTCGAGCGTCGCGAATGCGAGAAAGAGCGCGTATGCACCGGACGCGAGGAGTGTGTACTGCAGCAACTGCGGGTGCGGGCTAAGCACGCAAAGGCCGATGATAAGAGCAAAGGCGCCCCAGGTCCAAGCCTTTCCGCCGCGAATGCCGCGGTACAGGACCCACAGCGCCAACGGAAACAACGCGCTGACGAACAGCTTTCCATCGTGACCGGGCGACACGTACGATGCAATCTGACCACTCATCATGTACGCGATCCCGCCGATGAGTGAGCCGTAAAAGGTGTAGCCGATTGCGCGGAGGAATCCGAAGGTGAAAAGACCGGACAGGAAGATGTGGATGATGAAACCCCACGTCATCGCAACGTCGGTCGGCATCACCATGCGCAGCAGAAAAGTCGGGTAGAAGATGTCGCCGTGCATCGCTGCGACGAACGGCATGCCGCCAAACAGGTACGGATTCCAGAGGGGAAAATGTCCGGTCGCTCGCAGAGTGCTCGCGGCGAACTCACGGAACGCGTAGCCAGCGATGTACTGATCGCTGTGCGGACTGACGAGGAAGCTCCCCGCAAGCGCCGGATACGCCAGCGACAACGTGCATAGCGCGTACACGAGCGACGCCCAGCCAAACGCGAAGCGCGGCGCCGGAAGCGCCGCGGGAGTGTTGGCGGAGTCTAGGATCTGGCGGGACTTCTCTCGAGGCTGCGCCATGTGATCAGTGGGATAGAGACTTTCTGCGTGCGCCCGCGGCGATGTACAGCCCGCTCGGAACCAGCTCGACGATGGTGAGCCACAACCGGGCGGCGATAGCGACGAGCGCGGCGTCCACTTCGTTTGCGAGCCCAAGCTGCGTCATGAAAGCGGCGAGCGTGAACTCTCTCACGCCAAGGCCGGCCGGCGCGATCGGCGAGATGAAGCCTAGGATGTACGCAGCGGTGTAAACTGCGACGTACGAGGAAATTTCGCCAGGCGCTGCACCGAGCAACCCGCGCACGAAAAACTGAAACGCCAGCCCATAGAAGAGCCACGAGAGCGTGTTCGCCAGTGCGGCCGTCCAGATACTCGTCGCGGGCACCGAAGGCGGCGCGATGTCCTTGCCGATCATCGTGCCCACCCACACCGCCAAAGGTGGCAGAAACCGGGGCGCGCTGAGGAGAACGATTGCGAGCACGAGCACCGCCGCGCCCACCAGCAACGGCTGTCCGAGCAGCTTGGCACCGCTCACCAGGACGATCGCGGTGCCCGTGACCAGACTCACCATTTGCATGATCACCGAGGATCCCGCGGCAGCAAGACCCGATAGCCCGCGCTTTCTCGCCATGACGCCCATGGCGGTCAACGACCAGATATTGCCCGGCACGTATTTGCCGAGGTTGGACAGAAACCAGATTCGCGCGGCCTGCATGAACGGAAGGTGCGAATCCCACGCGCCGAGT
>DATHGO010000239.1:0-2479 GCA_035317585.1 Gemmatimonadaceae bacterium
GTACACCGCCCTGAACGCGGAGAGGATTTCCGGCCCGGTGTGTCCACCGGCGACCAGACCCATCACGTCAGCGTGCATCGCGGGCGAGACACTGCACGCGAAATCGGTCGTGCGGCAGGTGTAGACGTCGAGGTTGCATCCGCACTGGCAATGGATCTGATGCTCGAGATCGTCGCGCTGCGCATCCGTCATCGACGGCTGTGCGCCGGGCTTGGAGGGCAGCGTCACCGATCGATAGACATCGTTCGCATCCGCCATCGGACCGTTGAAAGTCTGCACCGCAACCTGCGCGGCGCGGATTCTCCGCGGAAAGGCCGCGGCCGCGAGACCGATCGCGGGGATCGCCAGAACGAAACGGCGGCGAGAAATGTTCACGCTCCAACCAGGTCGGGGACTCGTTCGCCAATCGGCCGCGGCTTGAGCACGGCTGCGTACCCACTTTGCGCGCGTTGCTTGTCCGCGGCGGGCCACATCACGACGAGTCCGCCCAACGCCATGAGCGCGCCACCGAGCCACACCCAGCGGACGAGCGGATTGAACGTGACGCGGATCTCGGCGCCATCGGCTCCACGAACGCCGGCGAGGACGACGTACACGTCCTGCTTGAACGATCCCATGATCCCGACCTCCGTCGACGGCTCGAACGTCGGGACGCCACGCGAATCGACGTGCTGCCGCTTCTCGCTGGTAATGACGCCAGCGGGCTTCCCATCGCGCGTCACATCTAGCGCGATCGCCGTGACTTCACGATTCAGGACGTTGTACCGCGAGATCCCCTGACTGAGAAAGGTCCAGCGATGTCCCCACGCGTCGGTTACAGCCTTCGTGTCGCCGGCGTTCAATGTCAGATCGAACTCACGCTTGAACGCGAGCCCGGCGAATGCCGCGAATACAACGACGACGCCGAGATGAACTATGTACCCACCATATCGCCGGCGATTTCGCGCAATCAGCCGCGGCAGCGCGATCACCCGCGACTCGCCGTACATGTGATGCCTGGCGGTCACGCCCTTGTAGAACTCCTGAACAATCGTCGCCAGGACGAGCGCGCCGAATGTGTACGACAGGAGCGCCGCCAGGTTATGCACTCCGAGCGCAAAGCACAGAATCCCGATCGTCGCCGCGCTCGTAACGGGAATCAGGAATTGACGCTTGAGGTTGGCGACCGACGCGCGGCGCCACGCGATCAACGGCCCGATCCCGGTCAGCAGCAACAATAGAAGTCCGAGCGGAATGTTGACCGTGTTGAAGAACGGCGGGCCGACGGTGATCTTGTTGCCGCGCACCGCCTCGCTGATGATCGGGAAGAGCGTTCCCCACAGCACCGAGAATGCGATTCCCACCAGCACGAGATTGTTGTAGAGGAACGCCGCCTCGCGACTGATCATGCTCTCGAGCTCGGCCGTCGACTTGAGATCCTGCAGGCGCGTCGAGACCAGATACGCGGTGACGACGATCGCCAGGATGAGAAACGCGGCGAACCACTTACCGACCGGCGATTGCGCAAATGAGTGAACGCTCGATATCACCCCGCTGCGCGTGATGAACGTGCCGAATATCGAGAGCAGAAACGCGGACACCACGAGCGTGACGTTCCATTTGCGGAGCATCCCGCGCTTCTCCTGCACCATGATCGAATGGAGAAACGCGGTATTCACCAGCCACGGCAGCAGCGACGCGTTCTCGACGGGGTCCCACGCCCAGTATCCGCCCCACCCGAGCTCGACGTACGCCCACCACATGCCGAGCACGATTCCGACTGTGTTGAAGAACCACGCCAGCAACGCCCATCGCCTTACCGCCGCCAGCCACTCGGCGTCGAGCCGTCGTGTCAGCAGCGCCGCGATCGCGAAGGCGAAGGGAATCGACGTGCCGACGTACCCCAGGTAGAGATTGGGCGGATGGATCGCCATTCCAGGATTCTGGAGCTGGGGATTCAGCCCACGACCGTCGGCGGGAATGAAGTCGAGGCGCTCGAATGGATTCGAGCCGAGGCAGATCGTGGCGAGAAAGAAAACGAGAATGAGCGCGAGGGTGCCGGTGACATACGGCATCAGCTCGCGATTGCGCGTGCGATTCGTCCAGAGCGCGATCGCCGAGTAAATCGAGAGAATCAGCGCCCAGAAGAGCAGCGATCCCGATTGTCCGCCCCAGAACGCGGTGATCGTGTAGACCTTGGGGAGATTCGCACTCGTGTACGACGCCACGTACCTGATCGAGAAGTCGTGGGTGAGGAGCGCGGTCCAGAGTCCGAGCGATGCTAGCACCACCATCGCCAGCGTCGCGTAGATCGCGCGCTCTCCGCTCTCGATCAGGTCCGCCCGGCGCATCTGTCCGCCCGCGAAGGACACCGTTGCCGCCCAGGCCGCCATGAGAAGTGCGACCCAGAGGGACAGCTCACCAACGAGAATCACGCCCGCTGCTCCGCCTGCTTGTATCCTGGAGTGTTTTTGTACTTCTCGGGCGCGTTCTCGTAGCG
>DATHGO010000240.1:0-9645 GCA_035317585.1 Gemmatimonadaceae bacterium
TCGGCGCCGAAAGAATGTCCGGCGAGGACCATGGGTACATGGTCGGCTCCCAGCTCATGAAGCGAGCGCTTGATCAGGGGCGGAATATCGTGCGCGAGGACGCTGTCGCGCAGAAGCGCGGAATCCGGAAGTCGATCGAGAAACTTCTTTACATCGAATCCGACCACCGCGTAGCCGTGTGAGGCGAGGCGCTCAGCGAGTTTCTGATGCGCCTGCCAGAATCCAAGGTCGTTACCCAGGAAGAAAACGCCCGCTTTTGGATGCCCCAATACTCCGCCAGCGGGATAGAAGTAAAGGGGCTCGCGCTGCAGCTCCCGATCGCGTGGGATGTAGGCCGAGTGTGCGGGCGCGCACCCCAACGCCAGCAATGCGAAAAGCGCGAAGCTCCTCACTTTGACACTACTCCGGCCAAGCCGCCCGAGATCAGCGACGCGACGTTCGTAAGAATTCTTGGCAGCACCAGTCCGCCCGGCGATGCGAGGTATCTTGGCTCCCATATCGGATCGAACTTCTCCTTGTACTGTCTAAGACCCTGGAAGTTGTAAAACGGCTCGCCACGGCTGAACAGGAGAGCGCCCACCCGGTTCCAGAGCGGAGCCAGACTGCGGTTCTCGATGCCCGACAACGGCGCCATGCCGAGGTTGAATCGCTGGTAGCCGTTCTCCTTGCCCCAAAGCATCAGCTCGATGAGCAGAAACTCCATCACGCCTGGCGGGGCGACCGAGGTGTAGCGCATGAGATCAACCGATATCTCCGTTCGATCGGCGCCGACCCAGACGTTGGCGAACGCGACCACGGCATCACCGACGCGAATCAGCGCGACGGGAAAGCTCTTGAGGTACCGCTCGTCGAAACGTCCAAGCGAGAATCCTTTTTCCTTCGTGCGCTTGGACGCGAGCCACTCGTCCGAGATCTCTTTGAGTCCCGGCATGAAAGCGTGAGTGTCCTCCGGCGGGATCATCTCGAAGGTGGCGCCGGCCTTCACCGCATCCTTACGGGTGCGACGGAGCGCCTTGCGACCACCACCTTCGAGTGAGAAGTCGGGCAGAGGGATGATCGCTTCTTCTCCCAGCTTGAAAAGCGTGAGGCCGAGGTCGATGTATATCGGGAGATGCCTCGCGCTGACTTCATAGAATACGGGCCATCCACCGTGCTCGTCGGCGTTCTCGCGGAATCTCCAGGCAAGCTCTCCGCGTTCGCTGTCGTGGCCCAACGGATCGCCAAGCGCAATCCAGCTGCGGCCCGCCACACCGTACATGATCATGCTCCGGCCCGTCTCGCTGAAGAGGAGAGATTTGTCGCCGAGAAGCGCCAGATTGGCGATTGTGTCCGGGCAGTCGGCGGCGATTCGTCCCGCGATATCGAGCTGCCGAGACGTGGGAAGTTCCGGATCCGCCACGGCGTGACGAAGCTTGCGGGAAAGGGCGAACAGCATCAGCGCGCCCAGCACTCCAATCATCGCGCGCAACGAGCGGGGAGCATCGCCCCGACCGCTGAATTCCCACCACACCGGACTGGTGAAATCGACGTTCCTGTAGGAGAAGAATGCAAGCCAGGTCGTCACCATGCCAACGACGATGACGGCCGCGATCCAGCCGTTGCTGAACGGCTCGCTGGTGATCGCGGCTTTCCGGTAGAAAGCGCGTCGCGACGGAATCAACGCCGCCAAAACGAGCGTGAGCGCCACCGCCTCCTCCCAGTCGAGTCCCTTGAGCAACGACGCAACGATCCCGATCACGAGCGTGGCGATCGTAAGAGTGTAGGCGGCGTCGAGTCGGCGTCTGATCGCCCACGCCAGGACAATCAGTCCCGCGCCGGCGAGGCTTGCCGCGAAGTGCGAGAGCTCGATGACCCCGAGAGGGAGCACTGAGTCGAGCGCCGTCACTCTGCTCCGCACCGCGGGAGTCGCGCCCGAAACGATTAGGATGACGCCGGCAATGAACGTCGTGATGCTAAGAATCTGGGGAAGGAGTGTCGGCATCCAGCGTCCCACGATTCCACCAGCGAGGCTCGCGACCTCCGCCACGCGGTCGCGCTGACGCTGCGCCTCGAAGGCAATGAGGAACGCGAGCGCGACTACCAGCGGGAACAAATAGTAAATGGCGCGATACGCCAACAGCGATCCCACGATCGAAGCGGCCGGCACGTACGGCTTGAGGAGGAGAACGACGATCGCCTCGAACACGCCGAGGCCGCCCGGAACATGACTAAGAATTCCAGCGAATTGGGCGAGCAGAAAGACGCCCAGCACTGGAAGGAAGGACAGGCGGTATCCGGGCGGCAGCAGCACGTAGAGCACCGCGGCGGCGGCAGTCCAGTCCACGACCGCAACCAGCAGCTGGGCGAGCGCGAGGCGGGTCGACGGGACAGGAAATTCCCATTCGAAAAAACGGAATGTCTTGTGGCGCGTGGCGCTGAGCACCAGATAGCCGGCAATCAACAGCAGGCAAAGCGCGCCGAGCGGCTTGAGCGAGCTGAAGGGCAATCGCAGCAGCTGGATCGTCGACGTCGGCTCGAGGATGAAGACGAAGCCGGCGACGGCGACCATTCCGATGATGAAGGTCGCCCCGGCAAAGCTGATCGCCTGGGCGATCTCCGAAGTCGACAGTCCCCAGGCGCTCCAGAACCTGTAGCGGACGGGGCCGCCGCTCAGCAGCGGAAAGCCGAGACTATGGCTCAGGGCGTACGCGATAAAGGATCCGAACGCAATTCGGCGGACTGGAAGCGGATGGTCGACGTACGCGAGCGCAATCGCGTCGTAGCCGGGGAGAACCGCGTATGCTACAACGGTCAGGAGTAGCGCGAGCGCGAGGTGCGAGTGTGGAAGGGTCCATACCTGCCGCATCAAGTCGCGGTAGTGATACGACTTGAGCTCGTGCTCCAGCAGTACGAGTGCGACACCCACCGCCACGACCATCGCGGCCGGCCCAATAGCACGGGAGATCCTGAACTTCATCGTATCCCCGGAGTGGCGGCGCCGCAGGTCATGGTTTTATTATCCAAGCCTACCAAGATTGCCCATGGGCGCTGTCACACCGATTACAAACCAGGTGTGAGTGAGGTGAGCGCTGGACCCAGAGGAGATTTCATGATTCGTTACGCCAGCCGGTTTTTACTTGTCGCGTGCCTGGGGGTTCCCTGCGTCGCGAGCGCCCAACAGGCCCCATGGCGCCAGGTGTACAAGGACGCTGACATCACCGTCATCTTCGACACGACCAGTATCGCGCTTCAGTCCCCGGGCACCTGGAGCACCGTGACCAGCTGGGACTATGCGCGGCCGCGGATTCTCGAGAACAAGAAGCAGTACACGCGCCTCGTCGAGCGGGCCTACGTCCGCTGCTCGCCGGTGAGGCTGAAGCGAGTCCGGAGCACCGTCTACGCCGCCAACAACGTGCTGGTGCGTGATGAAGGCGAGGTCGATCCAAGGGACCAGGCCCACATGGTCTGGGACCGTCCGAACCCGGGCACCCCGGGTAAGAATGCGTTCGAGTCGGTGTGCGGGATTCTCACCAGAAAGCGTCCCAGCTCAGCTGTGGTTCCAGCCAAAACGGCACCTGTTAAGGTCGCTCCCGTGAAGGTGCCAGCGAAGAAGAAACCGACCACAAAATAGTCAACCGTCTGTCTCAAGCTCCGCAGCAAAAAGGGCACAGCTAAGTCTGTGCCCTTCTTGCATTTAGGGACCAGCATCCGGGGCAGTTTTCCGTGCCAGAAATGGCCTTTTTTTGGACCCAAAAAACCGGCAGTTTGGCCGCTTGTTTGCTCTATAGGGAGGTGTGATTTAACAGGGAGCCTTCCATGGCATTGCAACTACTAGAATCCAAACGCGAAAAGAAAGGACGGTCCGCAGGCGGGACCATCTTCAGCATAATATTGCACTCGTTGATCATTTTTCTCGCGATTTTTGCCACGGCCCGGGCGGGCACGCGCAAGAAGGACAACGTTGAGACGAAGGTCGACTTCGTGGCAGTAAAGAAGGATGTGCCGCCTCCGCCCAAGAAGGAGCCGCCGCCGCCAAAGGAAGCCCCGAAGCCCAAGGTGCAGACGCCGAAAGTCGTGGAAGTGCCGAGACTGCCAAAGGATGTTCCGGCAGCTCCACCCCAGGGGTTCAAGGTCGTTCCGCCGGTCGTCAACGTTCCGACGAGCATACCGACCGTCGATCTGTCCAAGGCGCTTACGAACGAGAATGACTTCAGTGGCAAGGGCGTCGCTGGAGGATCCTCGAGCGGCGTGAAGGGCGGTACCGGCAAGGAAGGGGATACCGGCAAGGAAGCGGGTGCGGACCATGGTCCCTACATGGAATTCCAGGTCGAGAAGGCTGTCGAAAGAATCGGCGGCGACTCTCCCGTCTATCCCGAGTTTCTGAAGTCGTCGGGTGTCGAGGGCCAGGTCCTTGCGCAGTTCGTCGTGAATGAGAGCGGCCGCTACGAGCCGGGCAGTCTCAAGATCCTGAGCTCAAGCAATCCGGCGTTCACCGCCGCCGTGAAGGATGCGCTCCCACGTATAAAGTTCTCGGCGGCGCAGATCGGGGGTAAGAAAGTTCAGCAGCTCGTGCAGATGCCGTTTCAGTTCCACATCACACATTAAACAACGAGCACCCCGATCGAGTAAAGCCGCGGAGGGATTTCCCTCCGCGGCTTTGCGTTGTCCGGCCCGGAATCGGCAAAGAGGAGGCGGTGTATGATTCCTGAATCCAATAGATTCAACCGCTCATGACCGATCGATATCGCAAGCTCCTCGTCGGAGCGGTGGCGTTCCTGGCGCTCGCTTCGTCGATGCACGGCCAAATTCGCACTCAGCCTCCCGTTGTGGGCAGGCCCAAGCCGCAGAAGCCCCTCGAGATTCCGCCGGGTGTGGTCGTGTTGCAGATCGATACGAGCGCGGGTGACTCCACGCGCACGATCATCCAACGCGACTTCGATTACGGGGACCGCATGCAGCCGCTCATTCTCGACAGCGCGACGCTCGACGACGTTTGGCGGCCTGGTCAGAAAAACATCAACTTCTCTCCACTCGCCCAGACGCGCGCGAATTTCGTAGTGCGGGCGCGCCCGACCACAGCGGGACTGCACGTCGAGGTCTACGACGTGCCGCGCGGCCGGCTCCGGCAGGAAGACTATTTCCGGCTTCCAAAGGTTCCAGCGCACCGGTTGCCGGCGATAAAGGACTCTCTCTCCACGCTTCTCGGTAGAAAAGCGGACGCCACGATTGATGCGTTGATCGCGGATTCGGTGGTGCGAGACAGCCTGGCGCGAGCGGCCGCAAAGCCTGTCGCCATCAAGACCACCCGCGATCGCGCGAATGCGCGTCTCGCTCAAGCCGCGCGCGACTCCCTTTCCAGCCAGCTCGATCGCCGCGATGCCCTGCTCCGCGCGAATGCGGCGAGGGACACTCTACGCTTCGATTCGGTTTACGCGCGGATCGCCTTGAAGGATTCGATCGTGCGTGATTCGCTCGAGCGCGACCGGCGGCTCGGGATTCACGTGGTGAGCGACGAGATCGAGCGCTGGATCACGGGCACGCGCGGAATCTCGGCGACGCGAATCGCGTTCGTTGATGGGAAGCAACTTAAGATCGTGGACAGCGATGGCGCGAACGAGCGTACGATCCCGACCGTTGGCGCGGCGCTTTCTCCTGCCTGGCACCCGTCGGGGCGATACCTCGTGTACTCGGATGCAGACGACCGTGGGACGCGCATCGCGCAGGTCGACCTGCGTACGATGAAGCCGCGACTTCTCGCCGCGTCGAACCGGGGACTCAACATCACGCCTGCCTACACCAAGGATGGAAAGAGCATCGTCTGGGCGAGCGCCTGGGCGAGCGGCGGAGATTCTCCAGCGGAGTTGGTTATCGCCAGTGCGGCCGGTGACGATTCGGTGCCGACGCCATTCGCCGGACGCACCGGATTCGAGACGACGTCGCCCAGCTTCAGCCCGGATGGAAAGCAGGTGGTCTTCATGTCGCCGTTTCCGCTGACGCCGCAGCTATACACCATGAGCATCAATGGCACCGGGTTGAGGCGGATTACTCCGGTCGTCGTCGGAAAGCGCAGCTATCGGACGGGACCGGAATGGTCGCCGAACGGCGATGAGATCGCGTTCCAGCAGCAGAACGGGGACTTCCAGGTGTGGACGATCCGCGTGAAGGATCGAGTGATGACGCAGCTCACGAACGAAGGTGAGAACGAGGATCCAGCGTGGGCGCCCGATGGGCGGCACTTGTCGATCACGCGGCGGCTCGGCGCGATCGGAGATCCAAGGGGCATTTGGGTGCTGGATGAGCGCACGGGACGGGTGCGTCAGCTTACCATGACGGGCGACGCTCGGCTGTCCGACTGGTCTCCGCCTCTTCGTCCGAGCTATTAGTCGCGGCGGCGAGCGCCCGCTGCGATGGCATCTCTGTATTGGGTCGGTGAGGGTGTCCTCTTCGGCGCTACGCTCGCTTGGTCGGAGCCCCTAACAGCGCTCCTTCGCTCCGCTCAGTCGCGGGTCTCCTCCTCGCGCTCGCTTTGCAAAGCGCCTACGAGGACACCCTCACCTCCCTACACAGATTCGTAACTGCAGCGGCGCTGCGCGCCGCGTTGGTTGTGACCTAGCGATCGCTATATACGAACCCGGTGAGCGGGGCACCTCCGGCGGCGCGATCCGCGATCACTATCGTGCGGCCTGTGCCGCCTGCCAGCGCGACGCTGTTGATCGTTACGACCACGCTCGTTGCGCGGGCTGCGGGCAGTGTGCCCGCGGGGACTGCGCGCACCTGGTATGTGGCCGGTGCCAATACCACGTAGGGTGAGGCAGCCTGGTAGGCGAGGCCGGCGGCGGTTGGGGTGGCTGTCGATAGATCAGCGTTGGGCGCTGTCACGAACACATCGAGGGCGCCTGCGGACGGACTCATGTTGATGATCCGCACTTCGACCTGACTCCCGGTGGGAACCGGGTTCGCGTCGGTCGTGACGAAGTTCGCTACTGCCGCGCCGCCGGTTCCGCCCGTCGCGTACACGGTGTAATCCAGGTTGTCGGCGACGGTAAGTGGGATCGTAGCGACAATCACGGTCGTGTCCGCGGTCTTCTTCAGAACGAGTGAGCGCGTGCCACTCAAGATCGCCGAATAGTTGGCGTTCGACGGAGATGGCAGCGTTGCCGGCGTCGTCGCGCCGTATCCCAGATTCACTCCGAAGGGAAGGCTCTCCAGAATCGCGTTCACCGGAACACGGGTGGGATCGGTGACCAGATTCACGAACCGCACGCGTCCCGTCGGTCCGCCGGGCTCCAGCGGACCTGGTGCTTCCTTGGTTCCACACGCAGCGCCGACGAAAGCCAACGCCGCGATTAAACCCATCGATTTGATCGTCATTATTCGCGGCCTCGTCAGTAGGTGCAGCCAGATGGGAAGGTCGTGGACTCCGCGGGATCTGGAGGCACGTTGGGATTCGAGTTTCGATCTCCGAGAGCGTAAGGCAGCCAGCACCGCTGCCCGTCGAGCGGAACCCCGGGTGCGGCGACAGGGCCGCGGATCAGATTCCGCCGACGCGAATCCTCCCAGCGAAGGCCGGTGCCGAGCAGCTCGTAACGACGCTGGTTGTAGATCTCGGTGATGAGCTGAGCCTGCGTGAGCGCGCCAACCAGTGGCGCCAGACACGCTTTCGGATCGTCGATCCCGCGATTGCCGGTGCAGTCAGTCCGCACCGAATCGAGAACGGCCTGCGACTGCGCCAGCTGATTCGTATTCGCCAGCGCCTCCGCCTTGATGAGCAGTGCCTCGTCCGGGAAATAGACCGGCTGCGAGGCCTGCGGATTTGCGTACCGATTCCACAGATCGAGCAGCGCACCGACACGCCCGGTGGAGGTCGTCGACGGAACGACGAACCAGGTGAAGCGCTGATCTCCACCCGTCATCGAGGTTCTCCACTGACGGCGCGGCGCGACGCCGTTCGTTCCGCCAGTCACGTTCGCGTAGAAATTCACAGCCGGGGCGGGGAAGGTGAGAACGGACATCGCCACGGGTCCCGAGCGTGCCACCAGGTTCGACGCAGTGATAGCGGTCGCGTCGTCGCCGCCCATTCTCGCGTACCGCGCGCGGAAGAGATGAATCACGTTTGGCAGGCTTACGCCCGGCGTCAAAATGTTGGCGTTGAAGAACGCGCTCGGCGGAGTAGCGGCAATTTCCGCTTCGGCTGAATCGAGAAGCGTGCGCACCAACGCCAGCGCCTCGGCGCGCGCGACGTAAGTCGGCGCGGTCACGCCGAACGTGTTGATCGGAATCTGCTGATACGATTGCAGCGCCTCACCAAGCGATTCCGCCTTGATCGCGAAGGCAAGGGCGCGCAGACCGCTGCGCGTTCCCGCATCAAATTGCCCGGCTAGCGCATTCGCGCCATTGAGCAGATCGTCCGCGGTCCGCACCGTCCGGTAAATCGAATTGAATACGTTCTCCGCGATACCCGTTCCGGGGGGCACAGAGCCCTGCTCGGCGTCGCTGATCGAGATCAGGGCGGCCGTGGTCGATGCAAATTCGTCGGTCACGAGCCCGGCCATGTACGAGTAGTTGCCGTACGACTGAGCGAAGCGGCCCTGTAGTCCAGTCGCGAGGGCGATCACTCCGTCAGGGCTGCTCGTCACCTGCCCTTCGGTGGGTTGATTCGGATTCTGAAGATCCAGGTTACACGCCACGAGTGTTATCGCGGCGAGGGCGCCCAGACTCTGTCTCATCATTTTCATGGGTGAGATTCTCCGAGCGCTAGAAGGTGATCCGCGCGCTGAGCTGCCAGACGCGAGGAATGGGATAGCCGCCGAAATCAAAACCGCGGTCGGCCGAAGTCGTCTGCACCGATCCTATGCCGCCGGCATTCGTGCCGAACAGGTTGATCTCAGGATCGTAGCCGCTGTAGTTCGTCCACACTGCGAGGTTGCGCCCGGAGAGAGTGAGGTCAATGCCGTCGCGGAAATACCGTTGCACTCCCAGCCCGTCAAGGGTGTAGCTCGCGCTCAGCTCGCGCAGCTTGACGAAGGTTCCGTCTTCAATCCAGTACTCGAAGATTCCCTGCGTCCGCGCGTTGTATCCGGGAGGAAGTTTGCGGGGATCGCCGTAAGGAAGCAGCTCGCGCTCGTAGGACTTCGAATTGCTGGCAATGCCGGCGTTCTGCGCGCGTGTAGAGAGGTTCATGATCTTGTTGCCGAACACTCCGTCGAGGAGCGCGCGGACGCGGACTTTCTTCGCCAGCGTGAACTCATTGAGGAACGATCCCATCCACTTCGGATTGGGGTCGCCGATCACTTTGTTGAGGGAATCGTTGCAGGTGCCTCCACTTAAGGCCTCGCGGATGGCGAGAGTAGCCCCCATGTCCGCCGTCTGATTGCTGCGACGATATCTGCCGAGCGAGTCAAGCAGCAGCGCGCCGGTTTGGCAATTACGAGCCGCATAGGACCCGTAGAAGACTCCAGCGGGCTCGCCCGCGCGAATGCGGTTCGGGTATCCGCCCGCCGACTGGAAATCCTGAATGTTGAGGCTCTCGACCAGATTCTTGTTGTGGGCGTACGTCATCGTGGACGTCCACTGCAGGTTGGGCACGTCGACGTTGGTCGTCCTGAGGAGAAGCTCGATACCCTTGTTGGACATCGTGCCGATGGGGAAGAACTGACGGGAGAATCC
>DATHGO010000241.1:0-2948 GCA_035317585.1 Gemmatimonadaceae bacterium
GCCAACTACTCGAAGTAGATGCGATAGCGATAACTTTCGGCTCCGCCATATGCTGCGGGCTTGATGAACGTCTCGACCCGCACGCCGCCGTTCGCCTCGATAACATGCTGCGAGGCAACGTTACTTACGTCGGTAGTCAGCTCGACATAATTGAAGGGGTCGCGGGGAATCTCGGCCAGCAAAAGCCGCAGGGCTTCGGTCGCATAACCGCGGCTCCGCTTCCAGGGTACGACGGCGAACCCGATGTGTCCAAGGACGTACGGCGGGAGCTCGTTGGTCCCGGGTTGCCAGCGGAATCTGATAACGCCGCAGAAGTCACCGTCCCAAAGCCATCGGTCGTAGCTCGGAAGACGCGCGACGACCGTTCCGTCGTGAAGTGTGATCGCCGGACCGGATCCCGTGCGATCGACTAGTTGGGTCAGAAAGGCATCGGCATCAGCCCGGATGTTGGCTAAATGCTTAGGGCCGACCTCCGGTCGAAGGTTGTCCGGCGACCACCCACGCTCCAACGCGCCGATGTAGCCGGACAAAAATTCGTGGGCTGGCCAAACGAGCTGCATAGCCCGCTCACCTGGCGGTCGATGCCCTCCATCCGCGCCGGTGTGCCGGGCGCGTGGAGGGCATTTGTTCGAAGATTCGAATTACGCTAGATAATGATCCGATTGATCGCGTTCACGATTCCGCGGACTGCCGACGTAACCTGACCCACCGGGGCATTCAGCAAGCTTCCGAGGTTACAGAGAAGAGGACCCAGCGCCCCCGAAGCGCGCGGCGTCACCGAGGCCTGTGGTACGTCCACGGAAACGGCTCCTCCGAGGGCATCGAGAGTGATTGGCGCGAGATTGATCGTGACGACGTCGCACTGTCCCTTGCCCGAGCTCAGTATCAGAGCCTGGGTGGTGAAGTTTTGCGTGACCGCATCGGTTCCAAGCACGGAGCCGGTCAGCTGTAGCGCGCCCTGGGCGTCCACTCCAATGATGTTGCCGGCGAGGTCCTGCACCACCCCAAGCTGAGTGATGACCGCCTGATCGATCGTGACGTTCGCTACCTGGCCGATGAGCGGCAGGCTGAGGCCGGTGACATCGTTGAGCACCAGGCCAGTCCCGCTAACGCTCTGGGCGAATGCGGGACCGCTTCCCAAAGCGGAGACTGAGGGAGTACCGGGCCCGACAGGGGTTTCACTGCACGCGCCGAGCGCGAGCGCGGTAGTCAGGGCAATGGTGATGTTTCGAATTCTGTACATGTTGTGCTTCTCCTTCGTCCATCAGACGGTCATCTCGGACACGCTCCGTTGCGTGCCTCCAGCATGGCGATCGACGCAACAAGCGGTCCGAATCATCTCTCGCTAAGCAAGCAGAGTGTCAGAATGAAGAGCCCTGCGTCACTGCTTGTAGATCGCTCCGTCCTTCATCACCAGCTGCACCTGGCGAATCGCCGAGATGTCTCTGGTCGGATCGCCCTTCACCGCGATCAGATCGGCCAGATAGCCCTCCTTCACCTGCCCGAGCTGGTCGGCCATGCGCAGCATCTTCGCATCGATCGACGTCGCCGAGCGGAGCGCGGCCACAGGCGTCATCCCGTAAGCGACCAGCGTCTCGAGCTCCCTGGCGTTGTCACCGTGAGTGAATACGCCAACATCGCTGCCGTTGCAGATCGTCACGCCCGCGTCGAGAGCGGCCTTGAAGCTCTTCTTCTTCGCGACGATTGACGCGGGATCAGGATCGACGCCCTTCCGCCAGCCGTTGTACTGCAGGATCGCATCGCCGGCGGCGAGCGTCGGAACGAGACAGATGCCGCGATCGGCCATCATCTTGAACACCTCCGGCGTGCCACCGTCGCCGTGCTCGATGGTTGTGACGCCGGCGAGAACTGCTCGGCGCATCCCTTCGGCCGTCGTTGCGTGCACTGTCAGCGGCCGGCCCGAGCTGCTCGCGATGTCGACGGCTTCCTTGAGCTCGTCCAGCGTGAACGTCGGCTCGTTCTCGCCGTTCGGCCCCCAGCGGTAATCGGCGTAGATCTTCACCCAATCCGCGCCGTGCTTGATCTGATCGCGCTCCACCTGCGCCAGCTGTTCGAGCCCGCTCGCTTCCTGACCACCCTGCGGGATGTCGTTCGCGTACTCCGGAGTGAAGCCAGCCGGTCCATAAGCGCCTGTAGCAACGATCGCGCGTGTGGAGACGAACATCCGCGGACCGGGGATGATGCCTTGATTGACCGCCTGCTTGAGCCCGACGTCGGCGTAGCCGGCCCCCTCGGTGCCCAGGTCGCGGATCGTCGTGAAGCCGGCCATCAGCGTCGCTCTCAAGTGATTCACTGCGCGCGCTGTGCGGAGCGCCAGCGATTCGTGGAGCACCTGGTCGTTCCATGAGCTTTCGTTGTACGGATGCAGCAGCACGTGCGAATGCGCGTCGATCAGTCCCGGCGTCAGTGTCGTGCCCGGGAGATTGATCGTCGTCGCCCCGGCGGGCACGCTGATCTGACCCCGCGGACCGGCGGCGATGATCTTGTTGCCGGTTACGAGCACTGCCCAGCCGGAATGCGGCGCGTTCTCCACGCCGTCCCAGACGCGATCGGGAACGAGTAAGGTGGTGGTCGCTGGAACGGCGGCCTGCCGGACGCGCCCTTGTGCCCGAGCTACCCACGGGACGGCCGCAGCGACGGCCCCGACCAGCAATATGAGAGAACTCGCACGCATGACACGCTCGTTGTAGTTGATAAAAGGGTGAGATCGGTGGGCCTTCCGATAATCACAACGGAGCGACGTCGTCGCTAGTCCCCGAGAGGCATGACCGCACTACTTAAAACAACGGCGGCCGAATCATATAGATCACAGCCGCCGTTTCTACAGGAACGTCGTTTGAAAAAACCGCCAGAGCGGACAACCGCCTGGCGGCGAGTGCGATTCACGCCGGGCAATTACCGCCTGGTGCGGGTTGATCGATACGCAG
>DATHGO010000242.1:0-4399 GCA_035317585.1 Gemmatimonadaceae bacterium
CCACCACCGGTGGACGTTCACGGAAGTGAGACGCGCCGCGCTGGCTCTCTCGCGCGAGATCGAGCGACGCGCGCCCGCGCTCGCGACGTCGAAGTGGTGGAAGGAGGAGCGCCACGGCGTCTTTCTCGACTACAACCAGAACGCGAAAGACCGCACGACCTGCTCTGCCTACTCGATACGCCCGCTCCCCGACGCGCGTGTCTCGGCGCCGCTGCGGTGGGAGGAGATTCCGGATTGTGAGCCGGGTGATTTCACGGTGCTGACAATGCCGGGGCGATTGAAAACCATTGGCGATCCGAACGCGCGAATGGATGATGCGGCCGGTTCACTCGAGAAACTCCTCGAGCTCGCCGATCGCGACGAAGCTGCCGGACTCGGCGATGCTCCGTGGCCGCCTCACTTTCGCAAAACGGAGAGTGAACCGACACGCGTCGCTCCATCACGCGCGAAAGGAGCGAAGAAAGCGAAGACCGAAAAGGGAACAGACGAGGCGAACGCGGCGAAGGGCGTAAAGAAAGCAAGCAAGACGACGCCGGCCAGGAAGGATGGTCGGAAGTCGAGAGTGAAGATGCCGCTGATCGTCATCGCCAACTCTCCCGACAAAGACGCGGCACTCGCGGGTCTCGAGCGGTGGAAGGCGAAACATCCCGATGCAGCGTCGCATCTAGCGGTCGACGATGTTCTCGTCGATTCGATGCGCGGCCGGTCATCGACGTGGACGCGCATCCGCGTCAACCTGCGTAACGTCCCGGAGAAAATCAGGCCGGAGCAGGAGACGCCCGACCCGGACGATGACCCGACGCGCGCGTGGCGTGAAGCGCGGGGAGAGGGCCGCTAAATGCGCGCTCGACGACCGCCCTGTGATTATCCGCTAGGGAGGTCCTACCCCGTTCCGCTTGTCAGTGGATGTTGAACCGATTGATATACACGAAGATGCCAAACAGCGCCTGAACCACACCGATAATCAGCAGCGTGATGTCGCGGCGGCCTTTCCAGAATCGCCAGCCCAGGCCCGCGATGATGGACCCGGTCACGAGGAGAATCAGGAAGAAGCCGAAGATGTGATCCCTGTAATAGATGTAGGTGCCGATTGCTCGCGCCGCGAAAAAATGCCCGAGGAACCCGACCACGATCAGTAGTACGCCGAGCCAGGCCAGGCGGCGGTTAGGCGCGTGTGCGACAGCAACTGATCCCAATTCTGTCATTACTCCTCCGGTGGTAGCTTCCTACGCAGCGGGGCCTCGCCTGGTTCCGAATGGAGTTTGTCTCTAAAGCGCTGCGCCTCGCCGATGCGCTCCACTTCCACTGCGAGGGCATCGATCGACCGCTGGAGGTAATCGATGCGTTGATCGCCGAGCTTCGGCGTCGAATCCCTGCCCGATGACGGCCGCGGGGATGCTTGCGACAACTGGTCACCTGATGGTGTCGCGGCCCAGGTGGTTACCGCCTTCCACATCAGATAAGCGCCGAGGCCGAGGAACAGGAGGAATGCATGCGCCATGGCGTGCATCATCTCATCCATCGCCAGGGCGAACCCCATGCCGGCAAGGTTGACGATGCCGAAGAGCACCGCAGCAGCCCGCCACACCTTGGCCCGTCGAATCATTCAGAACTCCCTTCGATAGAGAACCTTACGCGTCGCACGAGTCAAAAGTTACCGCGAACCGGGGTCCCGCGGCTTCGCTACCGAGTCTGCTGGCCAGAGTCGCCATCAACTACGCGATCGCTACGCTCCCTGCCCGCCGCTTGCGGCTCAGTACTCCGGCCGCCACGAGTGTGAACAGAAGTCCCACCGGCAGCGGCTCGAGCAAGGTGTACGCGATGTTGATTAGCGGATTCTTGTACATCTCCTTGAACTCCGCCATTTCTCTGGTCTTCGCGGCAATCTGCGCGTCCGTCGCGCCGGAGTTCCTGGCCTTTTCCACGCTGTACGCCGCGTACTTGTCGAGGTAGTCGGGAGCGAGCTTGGGGCCGACCAGCTCCCAGGTGGCCACGTAGCATACGCTCGCGACGGCGGTGATCATCAGACCAACTATGAAAGCGCGTCCAAACGTCACGCTTCCACCCGCCACGTTATCGCGGTACGACCTGACTCCGAAAAACACCATCAGGAAGGCGAGCACCATCGTGGTGTAGCCGACGACCGCGCTCTTGTCGAATCCGATCTCGTCGTGGAATGTCAGGGTGATGAGCATCATCGCCGAGAGAATGGCGCCCGCAATGAACCCGAAGGTCAGCACGATCTTTCGCATAGCAACTCCCGTAAGGTTGAAGTTGGCCGATTCTACCTGTGGCCCCTGCTACGCGCGTCATCCGAATGGATGATTTTGGGCAATTCAGCGAGAAATCATCCGAAAGTCGCAGTCAAGGAATGAGCCGAAGCTCCTTTCCGAGCTGTACCGCCTGGGTACGCCGCCGCGCGCCGAGCTTGTCGAACACCCGACTCGAGTGCGTTTTGACCGTGTTCTCGCTCACGTACACTCGTTCGGCGATCTCCTTGTTGCTCAGCCCCGCGGCGATCAACTCCAGGACTTCCAGCTCGCGGGGCGTGATGCCGAGCGAATCGACCTTGCTTTGATCGCGGACGAAATTGACCGGCGCCGGAACCTCGACCTCGCGCACTACCACCGTCTCGGTGTGCCGCGTGAGCCTGAGGCCGAGCCAGATGCCCAAGGTCGCAAAGACCGCGGCCACGAGCCCGCCGTAGATCTCCACGGAATGCTCCAGCACGAGCCAGCGGTACTCGATGAGCCTGAGCGCGGCGATGAGGACGCCGGCGAGGAGTCCGTACAGAAGTACGTGTCTACGCATCAGCCGAATAATGACTTGACGACGAACAAGACATTGGCCGGACGCTCGGCCAGGCGCCGCATGTACCAGCGATACCATGCCGCTCCATAACTAACCAGCGTCTTCACGATATGCCCTTCAGCGACAAGGCGGCGCTGAGCCGAGTCGCGAATCCCGTAGAGCATGTGAATCTGATACTTATCTTTTGCCACCCCCGACGCCTCTGCCCGCTCGACGATCCGCGCGATCAAGGCGAGATCGTGCGTACCGAAAACGGGAGAGTAGGTGCCGGTGGGCGCTCCTTCCAACAGCTGCGACGCGAGTGCGTAATAGGCCCGGTCGGTGTCGCTCTTCTTCTCGAACGCCACCGCCTTGCGCTCGTCGTACGCTCCCTTCACGAGTCGGATGACGGGCTTGAGCGGCGTGAGCCGTGCAAGATCCTGAGGCGTGCGACGCAGATAGGCCTGAAGCGCGACGCCGGTGGAAGGGTGATTTCTTTTCAACACGACGTAGAGCTCGAGCGTTCGGTCCACGTAGCTCGAGTCTTCCATGTCCAGCCAGAGCGCTGATCCGGATTCATCCGCCTTGGCCGCGAGCGCGAGCAGATGATCCTGACAGTCGGCGAACGAGAGATCGAGACCAAGCTGCGTCGGCTTGACGCTGACTTGTGCCGGAAGCCCCATCGCGTGAATCTGATCGAAGAGAAGTAAATAATGATCGCGCACCAGGACCGCGGCCTCGGCACTGGTGATCGCTTCGCCGAGCTGAGTCAGGATCAGCGCGCGATCGGTCGCCGCGATCCGGGCACCCGCCTCGAGCGCGTCACGAACGTGCTCGCCTGGCATGAACGTCCGCGTCGCCCGCTTCACGAATGCGCTTCGTAGCGCGAAGTCGTTGAGCCTTTGGCTTCGCGCTGCGGCCAGCAGGATGGAACGACCGAAAGGCACAGAAAGGCGGCGAATTAAGAATGACGTGCGGTTCGCCGCGGTTTACGCGCGGTCGATTTGATTTTGGCGCTGCCCTTGGTCTTGCGCGACCGCGCCGCGGCTTCCGCCAGTTTCCAGAATTGGGCTTCTCCGATTACCGTCACGCGGTGTCCCCTGGCCGCGAGACGGCGGATCTCCATCAACTTCACGCCCCCGCTGACTCCGGCAATCTGTAGCGCGTTCGGCCGACCTCGCACCAGAATGTCCGACGACGGTCCTGGTTTGGATTGCACGGTGGCGCCGGCCTTTTTCGCGGCGGCTATCGCTTCGCTCCGCGGGCGGCTCAGGAAGCCGGTAAAGGAGAGGCGCTTGCCGTCGAGGCTTCCGACGCGGCCGAGATTGGTCTGCTTCGGTCGGTGACGCAGCGCGGTAATCAGCTCGCCCGCGGCCTCATACCGCTTGCCACGCGCCCCGAGGCATCGGTAGATGACTTCCTTTAGATGGTCGCTGCATGGAAGACGGCGAACATCGCGACTCCTCATCGGGCTATCGATGTCACCGCGCAGGAGCATCGCTGTGATCAGGCCGACCTGGTAAATGTCGTCGCGCTGCTGCCAGCGCCGAACCCTACCCCACGCGATCTCCGTTGGCGCGGAAAAAAGGTTGAAAGCGTCCGCGGTAAC
>DATHGO010000243.1:0-15553 GCA_035317585.1 Gemmatimonadaceae bacterium
TGCGCCGTCTAGGTTTAACAGTCTGTCCCATGCCGGCGCACAAACGCCACGAAGGGGGGAAGTAGAATTTGTCGGAAGTCATAATCCATGACGACGAGAACTTTGAGCGCGCGCTCAAGCGCTTCAAGAAGAAGTGCGAAAAGGCGGGCATCCTCTCCGATCTCCGCAAGCATCGTCATTACGAGAAGCCGAGCGAGCGCAGGAAGCGCAAGCTGAACACGGCGATGCGGAAGAATCGTCGCACCCGTCACGTCTAGGGAATGTCGGATCTCCTCGCCCGATTGCAGGGCGATCTCAATTCGGCTCGCAAATCCCAGGACAAAGCCGGCACGCTCTTGCTGAGCACCGTCCTCTCCGAGATCAAGAACAAGAAGATCGAGCTGAGACGCGATCCGGTAGACGCGGATGTGATCGACGTCCTGCGCAAATCAATCAAGCGCCGGCGTGAGTCGATCGAGATGTACACCAAGGGTGCTCGCAAGGATCTCGCTGACAAGGAGTCGGCCGAAGCGGCCGCACTCGAGAAATACCTTCCCGCTCAGGTGAGTGACGCTGAGCTTCGCGCCGCGGTCAAGGCGGCAATCGCGGGTGGCGCGACACAGATCGGAGCGGTCATGGGAAAGGTTCTTCCCCAGTTCAAAGGTCGAGCGGAAGGCGGTACCATCAACGCCATCGCCCGAGAGGAGCTGAGCAGGCAGGGGTGAAAAGCTCGCTCCGTGGAATCACAAAGCCCGAGCTCGCGACAACCCTCGCAAGCTCGGGTTTTGTCATTCAGGTGTATCAACAAGCTGCGCCGGCGCTCCTGCGTATTGCGCTCATCCTGGCCGTTCTTGCATGAATTCGCACGCCCTCAACGTCATTGAATTTCCGCGCACTCTCGCCCTCATTTCCGAGAGAGCCACGTCTCCGCTCGGCGCTGAGCGGGTGAGGGAGCTGCGGCCGATCGCCGATCGCGATGCGATCGAACGCGAGCACGCGCGTGTGGCGGCGGTCCGCTCGCTCGTCGCGGCTGAGGAGCCGTGGCACCTGCACGGTGTGCCGGATGCGCGGACGGCGCTGACGCGCTTGCGTGTCGAACACGCATCTCTCGGTGCGGCCGAGCTGCTGGTGCTGGCGAAGCTTCTCCGCAGCTCACGCATCACGCGCGAATCTCTGCGCGGGGAACGCGCGTCGCCGATGGTGGCGGCGGTTCTCGCGGGGCAGATCGATCCGCTTGTGGCAAACAAGACCGTTGAGGATACGATCGAGCGCGCGATCGATGAGGACGGCCAGGTTCGCGATGACGCCTCGTCGACGCTCAAGAAAATCAGACGCGAGCTCAAGGGCTCCCAGGGAGAGCTGGTCAAGCTTCTCGAGCGCGCAATGGCCAAGCTCGAGCCTCACCAGCGAGTCGCCGACATGTCCGTCACAGTGCGCAACGGCCGCTTCGTCATTCCCGTGCGGCGTGAAGCTCAGGGCGTGGTTGGTGGAATCGTCCACGACGCATCAGCGACGGGTGGAACGCTATTCGTCGAGCCACCGGCGGCGGTCGAAGCGGGGAATCGCATTCGTGAGCTCCAGATCGAAGAGGTCGAAGAGATCGATCGGATTCTCCTGGAGCTGACGGAGAAACTTCGTCCGCTCCGCGAGGCGCTCGGAGATTCGCTCGAAGCGCTGATCACCCTCGATTCGCTCGTCGCGCGGGCGCGATACGCCATCGAATTCCGCTGCGCGCCGGTGGAGCTTTCGGATTCGACAGACGGATTCGCCGTGGTCGAGGGTCGACACCCACTCCTCGTGGCCCAGGGAATCGACGTGGTTCCGTTCGATCTCGAGATGTCACCGAACGAGAGAACGCTTCTCATCTCCGGACCGAACACCGGTGGCAAGACAGTCTTGCTCAAGGCGCTGGGCCTGTTCTCCGCGCTCGTGCAGTCGGGGATTCCAGCTCCGGTCGACGCCGGATCGCGAATCGCGATCTTCGACAACATCTACGCCGATGTTGGAGACGAACAGTCGATCCTCGCCAGTCTTTCGACGTTCAGTGCGCATCTCAAGAATCTCGCCGAAGTACTGAGCTCCGCGACCGAGCACTCCCTCGTTCTCATCGACGAGCTTGGCTCCGGTACCGATCCCATTGAGGGCGCGGCATTGGGCGGTGCCATTCTCGAGGCGCTCACCGCGCGGCGCACGCTCTCCATCGCGACGACACACCTCGGCGCGCTGAAGGAATTGGCGACGCAGGTCGAGGGCGTCGTGAACGCCTCGCTTCAATTCGACCCCGTCGCATTGGCTCCGACGTATAGGCTCACCAAGGGAGTGCCCGGCCGTTCCTACGGCATCAGCATTGCCCGGCGGCTGAATCTCCCGAGCGAGATTCTGGCGAGGGCCGAGGAGCGGATTCCTGCCGACGAAAGAAAAGTCACTGCCCTTCTGTCCGAGCTGGAGGCACGCCAGAAATCACTGACGGTCGCGGAGCAGAAGGCAGACGAGATCGCCGAGGACGCGAGGGACCGCGCGAGCCGAGTGTCGGAGCGGGAAAGAAATGTCCGGGAGCGCGAGCGCGAGGTCGAGCGGGCGTCACGACGCGAGGCGAGACAGTATCTTCTCGAAGCGCGCGCGGAAGTCGAGCGCACGATTCGCGAGCTGAAGTCGGCATCCGCGCAGGGCGACGACGCAGCGCACGATGCGCGAAAGCGCGTGGAGAGCCTCGCCAACGAGCAGGGTCGCGAGCTCGAGCGGATTGAGCGCGAAACTGTGAGCGAGCCCGCGAGGCGGGACAACGCCGAGCTCAGCATCGGTGATTTCGTGGAGGTGGAAACGCTGGGTGGTCGAGTCGGGCGAGTGGTGGAGATCCGCGACGATGAAGCGGTCGTGGCCGTAGGCGTAATGAAGCTGGCTGTTCCCCGTGGCTCATTGCGTCCAACCGGAGCGGAGTCTGTCGCTCCTGAAGTTGCGGTGGCCGTTCGGGGCGATCTTCCGGAAGTCCACGTGGCGAGCGAGATCGACCTGCGCGGGATGCGCGTCGGAGAGATCGAGGACATCGTTATGCATGCCGTCGACGCAGCAATCCGCGCTGATCTCAAGTCGCTCCGAATCATCCACGGCAAAGGAACCGGCGCCCTCCGCGAGCGCGTGACCGAGATGCTCCGCAAGGAATCGCGAGTGACGAGCTTTCGCCTCGGAGCCTGGAACGAGGGTGGCGCGGGCGTCACCGTGGTGGAGCTGAAGTGATCCCGGACGAGGTCGTCGAACAGGTGCGCGATTCCGCCGACATCGTGCAGATCGTCGGCGAATACGTGAACCTCAAGCGCCAGGGTGCCGACTTCCGCGGACCGTGTCCCTTTCACCAGGGAACGCACCGCAACTTTTCCGTCTCCCCGAAGAAGCGGATGTACTACTGCTTCGTCTGCCACGAAGGTGGAGATGTCTTTCACTTTCTGCAGAAGAGACTCGGCGTCGAATGGCCGGCGGCGGTCAAGATGGTCGGGGAGAAATCGGGCATCGAGGTTCGCGAGGTCGACACGCGACGCGAAGGACCTGATCCGCGCGAGCCGCTGTGGGAAGTGAACGCGACCGCCGCCGCCTACTTCCAGAAGTTTCTGTGGGACGATCCACTCGGCGCCCAGGCCCGGGACTATCTCAGCCAGCGCGACATATCGCGCGAAGTCGCGGATCAGTTCGGCATTGGACTCGCTCCGCGCGAGATCGGCTTGCTCCGGAACTACATGGCTACCCTCGGCTTCGACGAGACGCGACTCGCTGCGGCCGGTCTTCTCGTCCAGGGCGAGGATGGAAGCGAGCCACGCCCACGCTTTCGCGGGCGCCTCATGTTCCCGATTCTGGATTCGATGGGCCGCAACATCGGGTTTGGCGGACGAATCCTCGGACAGGGAGAGCCCAAGTATCTGAATTCGCCGGAGTCGACCGTGTTCTCCAAAGGGAAAACGCTGTACGGTCTGAACTGGGCGAAGAACGATATCCGGCGCGAGGACCAGGTGCTGGTCGTGGAGGGCTACTTCGACGTCGTCAGGTTGATGGCCGCCGGTGCAACAACCGTCGTCGCGGCAATGGGCACCGCGCTCACCGACGCACAAGCCGCGGCGCTCAGAAAGCTGACGAAGAACGTCTTTCTCCTCTACGACAGCGACAAGGCCGGACTGCAGGCGACGTTCCGGTCGGGCGACGAGCTGTTGCGACAGGGCGTCTCGGTGCGCGTCGTGACGCTCCCCGAGGGCGAAGACCCCGACACTTTCGTGAAGGCCAACGGGGCCGCGGCTCTCACTGCCCGCCTCAAAGACGCGATCGATGTCTTCGAGCGAAAGATTCAGCTGCTCGAGCGCGCTGGAATGTTCTCCGAGCTGCAGAAAAAGCGGCGCGCGCTCGACCGCCTGCTGCCCACAGTGCGCGCGACCTCGGACGAGATCATGCGCGACCTGTACCTCTCGCGGGCGAGCGAAGTCAGCGGAGTGGCGCGCGAAGTTCTCGAGCGCGAGCTGCGTGGCAAAGTGATTCCAGGCATCTCGGTTTCCTCGCCGCCGCCTCCCGCGCCGCGAATATCTCCCGCGGCCCGGGCGCGTCGCGGGGAAAAGCGAGCGCAGCACTCCGAGCGGGGTGCGTCCGCCGAGCGCGAGCTCGTGCGCGCGATCCTCCTCAACCGTTCCCGGGTCGAGCAGATTGCGGAGAAACTGGGCGCGCAAAGCCTTCGCGATCCGCAGTATCGGGCGATCTATCGCGCATTGATAGCGGCTGAACCTGACTCAACAATCGACGAGGTTACTGCGAATCTTGATGAGGAGACGATCGAGACCGTCGAAGACCTTCTCGCCGAGGGCGCGAACCAGATCGATCCGGAGCGCACGATCAGTGACAGCTTCGCGACGCTGAGAGCGCGAGACCTCGATCTACGCGCGGCGGAGCTCGACCGGATTATTCCATTGGCCGAGGGAGCGCAGAAGGACAAACTGATCGCGGAGAAGGACGAGATCAGGAAGGAGTTGAAAACGACGGGCAAGAACTACTTCAAGAAATTCAGAAGAACGGGAGCTAGGTGACGACTTGGAAGAGAAAGTCGCAGCGCTGGTGGCGACTTCGCGATTGCATGGAACAGAAAGGTGAAGCACTGGTGACAACATGGAGGTCGAATGGAACAGAAAGTTAATGCGCGGGTGACGACTCGGAGGTTGGATGCTACAGGAAGTTGAGGCGCTGTTGGCGCTGCAAGAGGACGATCTGAAGATCCGTGAAATCGAGGATCAGATTCGATCGCTCGATCCACAGCTGGCGCAGCTCGACAAGAAACGCGATCAGGCTGCTGCTGCGCTGACGCGCGCGCAGACCGTGATCCAGGCGGAGGAGAAGAAACAGCGCGAGTTACAAGGGCGACTGGCCCAGCACAAGCAGCTTCAGGAGCGGAACCTCCATCAGCTCGAGGACGTGAAGCGGATGCGCGAGGCTACCGCCGCCACGGCGCAAGTCGAGTCCACGCGGCGCCTGATGGCGGAAGACGAGGGTGAGCTGGCGATCCTCGGACGAAGGATCAGCGAGATGAACGCGAACATAGTGGCCTCGACGCAGGCACTGGCGGCGGTCGAGCACGAGCAGCAGGAGGCCCGCCCGGAGATAGAGTCCAAGAGGGCGGCGCTCCTGTCGCAACTCGAGGACGCGAAGCGCGACCGCGATGGAAGGGCGGTTTCCGTCTCCCGCCCAATGCTAGGCAAGTACGACCGGATCAGGGGGAAGCGAACGATGGCGCTCTACGCGCTCAGGGGCGGCTCGTGCGGGAACTGCGACACGGCCGTACCGCTCCAGCGCCGGAACATGATGGCCGGCAGCGGAGAGATAGAAGTTTGTGAGGCGTGCGGCGTTCTGTTGTATGCGGAAGGTGGATGATCACGCAAAATTCGCCACCGACGCTCATCTCGTGGCGCTTGAGAGCGTCAGCTCCACTTTCTAACTTGCGATAGTGACTACACTCGCGTCCGAACGGCCCGCTCCACCTGCACGGTGGATCCTTCCGAAGGCTCCCGATGAGGAGGCCGTGCGAGCGCTCGAGGAGGCGCTGTCGTTGCCGGAAATCGTCTGCCGCCTGCTGCTCATTCGCGGCTACGTGACGGCCGAGGACGCGAAGCTTTTTCTGCGCCCGAAGCTGGACAGGCTCCACGATCCGTTCGACTTCCTGTCGATGGACAAGGCCGTAGACCGCCTCGCGCGCGCGGTGCGCGATCAGGAGCTGGTCTTCATCCACGGCGATTACGATGTCGATGGCATCTGCTCCACGACGATACTTACCCGTGTGATTCGTGCGCTCGGCGGCAAGGCGATGCCTTTCATTCCTCGCCGAATCGAGGATGGATATGATCTGAGCGATGCCGGAGTCGATGCCGCGATCGCGGCCGACGCGAAGGTCGTAGTCACGTGCGACTGCGGCACTGGCGCTGTTGCCCCCGTCGCGCGCCTCTGCCGCACGGGAATCGATGTCATCGTTACCGACCACCACCTGCCAAGCGGTGAGCTGCCCGACTGCCTCGCTGTTCTCAATCCGAAGCGAATTGGCGACGGGTACCCGGACAAGGATCTCGCCGCGGTTGGCGTCGCGTTCAAGCTTGCGTTCGCTCTCAGCGGCGCGCTTGGCGGCAACGAGAACCTCGTGTGGGCGATGTTGGATCTCGTAGCGCTGGCGACGATAGCCGACGTCGCTCCGCTTCGCGGCGAGAATCGCGTCTTCGTTCGCTACGGTCTAAAAATGCTGGCGGAGACCCGAAACGTTGGAATGCGCGCGTTGCTAAGAGCGGCCGGTCTCGATGGAAAGCAGCTGACCGCCGGGAGAATCGGGTTCATTCTGGCGCCAAGACTCAACGCGGCGGGCAGGCTCGGACATGCGATTCGGGGAGTCGAGCTTCTGCTCACGGAGAACGAACACGAGGCGAACACGATCGCGCGCGAGCTTGAGGAGCTGAATCAAAGGCGGCAGGACATTGATCGCGCGACACTCGAGCAGGCTCGCGAAAAAGTATTGGCGATGGATCTCGACGAATGGTTCACGATCGTGCTCGCCGACGACACGTGGCACCCGGGCGTGATCGGTATCGTGGCGTCGAGACTGGTCGAAGAGTTCGGAAGACCGACGGTGCTGATCGCACTCTCGGGCGATCAGGGCAAGGGATCTGGCCGGTCGATTCCGAAATTCGATCTTCACGGCGCGCTCGGCCAGGCGCGGGAGCACCTGCTGCGATTCGGAGGGCATCGAGCTGCCGCCGGCGTGACCATCGCGCGCGACAAGGTCGCGGAATTCGCGACCCGCTTCAACGAGATCGCGCGGTCGCAGCTGACACCGGCCGACCTCATCCCAGAGATACGTGTCGATCTCGAGGTTAGCATCGACGGGATGGACGGGAAGCTCGAATCACTCTTTCGTCATTTCGAGCCGTTCGGGATTGGGAATCCGACACCGGTTCTACTCTCCCGTAATGTTACGATCGCGCGCCCCCCTCGCGCCGTCGGCAAGGATGGGCTCAAGATCGTGCTCGATACCGGAACGGGATCACTCGACGCGATCGGTTGGGGGCTGGCCAGCCGTGTGGGCGAATTCCAGCCGGGTGCGAAGGTAGACGTTGCGTTCAGGCTCGAGCGCGACGACTACCGGGGCGAGAGCTACCTCCAGGCAAGAATCGCGGACATTCGGGCGAGTGACTCGTAGTGCGGATTGTCGCGGGCCGCTGGCGAGGAAGGAAGATCAGCGCGCCACCCGGCTCCGACGTGAGGCCGACCCTCGACAGTGTACGTGAAGCCTGGATGAGTATTCTCCAAAAGGATCTCCCGCACGCCCGCGTGCTCGACCTTTACGCCGGCACCGGTGCGCTCGGATTGGAAGCGCTATCGCGCGGTGCGGTTACAGCCGATTTCGTGGAAAAGGATCCCAAGAGCTTTCGCGCCTTGCAGGAGAACATCGAAGCGCTGGGCGCGGGTGACCTCACGACAGTGCATCGAAAGCCGGCGCTCCCTTTCGCGGAAGGGCTCGGCGCGCTCGCTTACGATGTGGCCTTCGCTGATCCACCTTATGCGAGCGGCGACGCCGCCAGACTGGCGGAGCGCTGGATGAAATCGCCGTTCAGCAGAGTGCTGAGCATCGAGCACGCGGCGAAAGCCGCGATGCCCGAGGGAGGAGTGACGCGCAAGTATGGCTCGACGGCAATCACATTCTACCGCAACGAGGAATGACTTGGTAATCACGGCCATCTACGCTGGAAGCTTCGACCCCATCACACGGGGCCACGAGGATCTGATCCGCAGAAGCTGCGAGTTCGTCGATCATCTCGTCGTTGCCGTCGCGGTGAATTCGTCGAAGAAAGCACTCTTCACGACAGCGGAGCGCGTAGAGCTGATACGCGCCGCCACGTCGAAAAACAAGCACGTCGAGGTGACTCAGTTTGAAGGCCTCCTCGTCGACTTCGCGAAAAAAATGGGCGCCAGGCTCAACATCCGCGGGCTTCGCGCTGTCAGCGACTTCGAGTACGAGTTCCAGATGGCGCTCATGAACCGGCACATGTCGGAGGGCTTCGAGACGGTCTTCATGGTTCCCTCGGTGGAGACGACTTACATCAGCTCCAGCGTAGTGCGTGAAGTCGCGCAGCACGGTGGAAATCTCGACGGGTTGGTGCATCCCGCCGTCGCGAAGGCGCTGGCCAAAAAGTTCAAGAACGGGCCAATTCGGCCCAAGGGTTGATCTGCTCCCCCAGCCGGGATACGCGGGACGGCCGTTGAGCTTTGTTGAAAGAATCCGTGAGCGCGCCGCGACACTCAAACGTCGGATTGTTTTTCCGGAAAGCGGCGACGAGCGAGTTATTTCGGCCGCGAGCGAAATTGCCAGAACTGGAATGGCGATTCCGATTCTCGTCGTTGACGGCCCGCCATTGGCTGAGGCCGCCGCGCGAGCTGGACTCCGGTCGGTTCAGGCCGAGAATGGCTCGGCGCTCGAGTTTGCTCATCGGCTCGTCGCGGCGGGCGAGGCCGACGCGTGCGTCGCCGGCGCGGTGTATACCAGCGCCGATGTCTTGCGGAGCGCGCTTCGCAATATCGGTCTTGCTTCCGACGTGAGAGTCGCGTCGAGCGCGTTCTATATGGTGTCGCCACCGGGCGTCGATGTGAGCGAGGTACTGACCTTCACCGACTGCGCGGTAATTCCGTACCCGACGGCCGAGAACCTCGCTGACATAGCGATAGCGGCGGCGGCGGATCGGAAGCTCATCGTCGGTGATGAGCCGCTCGTCGCACTCCTTTCTTTCAGCACACACGGCAGTTCCAAGGGTGCGAGCGTCGATCTCGTGCGAGATGCCCTCCGCATAATCAGGGAACGCGCGCCCGATCTCGCGGTGGACGGAGAATTGCAAGGTGATGCCGCGCTGGCTCCCACGGTTGCCGCCCGGAAATCACCATCCAGTCGAGTTGCCGGAAGAGCCAACGTGCTTGTCTTTCCGTCGCTGGACGCGGGGAACATCGCTTACAAGTTGGTTCAGCGGGTCGGCGGTGCACAGGCAGTGGGGCCGATACTTCAGGGCTTCGCGCATCCTGTCTCCGATCTCTCGCGCGGCGCGGACCGGGAGGACATTATTAACGTGGCCGCAATTGCAGCACTGCAATCGGCCGGGCGCGCCGGGCACCGCGTGCCTTGATGGAACAGAACCACACTGGAGAAAAACTGAATGAGTTTCTCGATCAAGAAACAGGCAGAGGTCGTCGTGGTGGATGTCGAAGGTCAGCTGATTGTGGGGAATCGTCAGGAGCTGAAACAGAAGGTCCTAGACGAGCTCGAGAAAGGCGAGAAGAAATTCCTGATCGACTTCAGCCAGACCGGCTACATCGACAGCTCAGGCCTTGGCGTGCTCGTCTCGTTGTCGAAGAAGATTCGGGAGCAGGGCGGCGAGCTGCGTCTGGCCAATCTCAATGATGATCTCCAGACCCTCTTCGAGCTGACCAAGCTCGACACCTTGTTCCAGATCTCCGACACCCGGGAGCGCGCGCTAGAGAGCTTTTAATGGCGGAATCCCGGGTCGCGTTCGATCTACAGATTCCCAGCGATGTCGAATACATAGAAGGCGTAGTAGAGCTCGCGAGGCAGCGTTGCCGCGAGCTCAAGATTTCACCCGCCAAATGCTCCCTCAACATCCCGGTGGCACTGTCCGAAGCGCTCTCCAACGCCATCCTGCGCGGGAACGAAGCTACCGGCGGCACACAGGTTCGGGTGAGGGCGATCATCAGCGATACCGATCTCATCTTCGAAGTCGTCGATGATGGACCTGGATTCGACGTCGACGAGTGCACGCAGGACTGCACTACAGAAGAGAACCTCACCAAAGAGGAAGGGCGCGGGCTGTTCCTGATGCGGCAGTTGATGGACCGGGTGGAAAGCTTCCGCGATAAAGGCAACGTCGTCCGTCTGACGTTGCACCGGGAGTGAAGGAGCTCGAAGCGGTCCTCATTGCGTTTCGCGAAGGGACGCACTGTGAGGCCGCCGTGTGGGGGACAGGTGACGGCCGTTCCTCGCCGACCGTCATCGCCCGCTCCAGCCCCAAAGTACAGATGCCGGACGTGCTGCCGGACGAGCCGGGCCAGTCCGTCCCCGCGAATTTTGGAACACAGCTCGTAACCCGCGTTCCGTCGGTCAAGAAAATCTGGCTGACCGTGGGTCCGTGCGATCCATCGTTCTCGCCCGAAGAGCGGCACATCAAGCTGCTGATGCCGGTCGTGACTCAGTTCACGCAGGCCGCTCTGGAAGTCGAGCACGCCGCGACGGAGCTCGCCGAGCGGTACGAGGAAATCAATCTCCTCTACACGATCGGCGAGATTCTCGGCCGAACGGTAACCCTCGAAGATGCGGCCGCTACGATCCTGACGGAGATATCGGAGACGGTGGGTGCCCGCGTCGCATCGATCCTCGTTCACGATGCGCGGACGAATACGCTACAGGCCGTTGCCGCGCTCGGTGTTCCAAAGGACCAGATTCCGCCGATCAGTGCCGACGACCCGGTGAGCGTCTCGGCGCGGGTATTTCGCACGCAGCATCCGCTCATTGTGGTTGGAAAGGGCGTCACGTTCGGAAGCGAGTCGCCCTACGGGCGCGGCGAGATGCTGTCGGTGCCGATCATGTGGACGACACCTACGGGGGGCCAGCCACTCGGTGTGGTGAATCTCGCTGACCGCCGTTCCAGGCAGCCCTTCACCGCCGGCGATCAGAAACTCGTAACCGCCATCGCGACTCAGATCGGCACGGCGATCCAGAACGCGCGGCTCGTCAGCGCCTCGCTCGACCGGCAGCGGCTGCTGCAGGAAATGAGTCTCGCGCACGATCTGCAGATGAAGCTGCTCCCCTCCACCGACGTCGTCTCGCCGGAAGCGGAAGTCACCGCCCGAGTCGTGCCCGCCGAGAGCGTGGGCGGTGACTTCTACCAGCTCTTCAAGCTCCGCGAGCGCGCAACCGGCGTGATGATCGGTGATGTGTCGGGACACGGGTATCGTGCCGCATTGATCATGGCCCTGGCAATGAGTGCCTCGGCGATCCACGCGCAGAACTTCGTAAACCCCGGTGAGATGCTCGGCGCTTTGCTGCACTCGTTGCGCGAAGAGCTCGAGACAACGGAAATGTTCATCTCGATGTTTTACGGAGTCGTCGATCCGGAGAAGGGAAAGCTCACCTACGCCAATACCGGTCATCCGCACGCGTTCGTCATCAGCCAGGAGGGAACGTCCACTCGCTTGTCGGCGGTGAATCCGCCGCTCGGCATGCTCGATGACATTCCGAGCACGGCATCGCTCAGCTGGGTGGGCACGAAGGACCTCCTGGTTCTCTTCACCGACGGCGTCAGCGATGCGCGCAACTCGCGCGACGAGCGCCTCGGCGAGGAGCGGGTGCTTGAGCTCATAAAGGAGAACCGCGACAACGATACGAAGGTGATCGTAGACAGAGTGTTCAAAATGATCGAAGTCCATACCCGGGCAGTGCCGCTGCGCGACGACCTGACGCTCGTGGTGGTCAGGAGCTGAGCGTGCCGCGCGCGCCCGGCGGGCGTGGACGACATCCTCCGGCGCTCAAGAAATTCGGCCAGCACTTTCTTTCCGACGAAAAGATTCTCAGCGCGATCGTCGACGCTCTCGCGCCGACGTCCGCTGATACAGTGGTCGAGATCGGCCCCGGCCGCGGCTCTCTCACCGACATACTCGCGGCCAGAAGCGGAAGAGTTGTCGCGGTGGAGATCGATCGCGCGCTGACGGCGCAATTGCGCGACAGGTACAGCGGCCGGAAGAATGTGGAGATCGTAGAGGGGGATTTTCTCGAAGCCGATCTCCACGCGGTGGCGGGAGAAGACTATCTGCTCATCGGAAACGTTCCGTACAACATTACGACGCCGATAGTGTTCAGGGCCCTGGAGCCGCCGATTCCAAGACGGTCGGTTTTTCTCGTCCAGCGCGAGGTGGCCGAGCGAATGGCGGCGCCCGAGGACACGGAGAGTTACGGCGCGCTGTCGGTCAACGTCGCCGCGGTCGCGACCGTGGAACAGGTGCTCACCGTCCCGGCGAGCGCGTTTCGTCCTCCACCCAAGGTCGAGTCGGCCGTGGTGCGACTCACTCCGCGTGGTCGACCTCTCGTAGCGGCCGAGTCACTCCCCGCGTTTCGCGCCTTCGTTCAGGCGGCGTTCGGCCTGCGGAGGAAGCAGATGCAGCGTGTGATGCGAACAGTCAGGGGATTGTCGCCGGAACAAGCGGCCGCGTTACTGGATCGCGCCGGCGTCGAACAGACTGCGCGACCCGAGGTACTCAGTCCGGAGAAGTTTGCGGAGCTATTCGCGCTGATATAAAGAACTGCTTTTGCCCTCACGCTGAATCGATTGACGCTGCGTTGTAGCAGAGGGTAAACCCTTACTGCGCAAGCTCTACGGCGTTTTGCGGCACGCTAATCGCCGTACGTCGTCAGCACGCGCCTTACTTTCGCGCGACTGCTTCAACGAACCAACGCAGTTTTCAAAAAAATCCAATGACGAAAGATTCCTTTCGCCTGATGTATATAAATGCGCGTCATCTACTAAGCGTTGATGGCCACGAAACTGTACCTATAAATGCCGGCCCCCCGGGGGGCAGCACAGGCATAGAACTAATTCGGGGCCCGACTGAAGCCAGTCGCGCGATTCACGGGTATTATCATGAATCGCAGACTACTGGGCATGCTGACTACAGCTTTAGCCTTTTGCATCACTTTATCATGTTCAGAGAGGGCAACGTCCGACCTCACCGGCCTGGCGCTGAACGACTCAACTGGCGACGCATCCCGCGTCGTGTCAGCCACAGTGACCCTCGCTCAAAGCTCACTCGAAGTTGGCCAGGCAACGCAGGCGAAGGCGCTCCTACTGGACTCGCGAAATCGCGTAGTAAACCAGCCCGTTGTTTGGAGTTCTAGCAGTACCTCAGTCGCAACGGTTTCTGCCACCGGACTCGTAACGGCAATATCCCCCGGAGCGGCTGACATTATCGCGACCCGGGGATGGAAGAGCGGCAGGGCCACACTTACGGTCACTCCTACGACCGTGACACCGGCACCGGTCGCCTCAGTCAGTGTAGCCCTGACCACGAGCTCGCTCAGTATAGGTCAGACGACTCAGGCTATAGACACGACGCGTGACTCGAGCAACAATGTGCTCACCGGACGTGTCGTTACGTGGTCGAGTGCGAACACAAGCGTTGCCTCAGTCAATGCGACTTCCGGCATGGTCACAGCGCGTGCGGCGGGCGCCACCAAGATCACCGCCTCGAGCGAGGGAGTGATTGGCGCAGCGCCTCTCTCCGTTACGACGACGACTCCCGTAGCAGTAGCATCAGTATCTGTTTCGCCAGCGTCATCGAGCGTCCAGGTCGGAGGAACGTTGCAGCTCTCGGCCACCACTCGTGATGGCAGCGGCAACGTGCTCACGGGTCGTGTCGTTAGATGGTCGAGTGCGAATACGAGCATCGCCCGGATCGATTCAATTTCCGGCTTTTTCACGGCGCTCGCCGTGGGACCTGTGACGATCACGGCCACCAGCGAGACGAAGACCGGAACTGCGGCAATCACGGTCATTGTGCCGCCACCGCCTGGCCTCTGGCGTGGGAACGAGCCGGCGGGGATGACGCTTGTCTCCGATCAGTCATTTGCAACAATGCCATCCGACGGCTGGAACTATTACTTCGGCGCCGGTACGATCTCGGACCCTTCGGCGCCCAGATCTCCAAATAGCGTGATGAATGTCACTTGGCCCGCCGGCGCGCACGGCGGGAATGGAATCGGCAGGGTGGAACGGCAGCTAACCGTTCCTTACGGAACGCTCTATATGTCTGCCTGGGTGAAATTCAACAACTGGCAGGGTGGCATCGGGGACGTCAACAAGCTCGGCTCCCCACAAGGCCCCGCAGGGAACAGGATCGTCCTCGAAGCCAGTGGGATAGGTACTGGTCCTCTCCGTCCAAGAATCAATCTTCAGGGAATCATCAAGGGCGGAAACACGGGCGGGGGAACGAGCGGCAGCTATGATTCCAACCTCCTGACGCGGCAGTTCACACGCGGTTCGTGGGACCTGCTCGAAATGGTGGCTGTTGCTAACACCACCGGCAACGCCGATGGCTCGGTTGACCTCTACCTGAACGGCGAGCACGTCGCGCAAGCCACGGGAATCCAGATAGAGAGCAGCGCTTTCACTTTTGCGTGGTTCGTCATCGAACCTCTCTGGAGCAATCCCAACGACGTGGTTACAAGCACCATGTCCTTCGAGGTCGACCACGTCTATCTGAGCGGGAAGCGGTAACCCGCAAAGACCGAGGTAGGACAAAGGCACCGGCCATTCCGCCGGTGCCTTTTGTCGCATAACCAGCAACCAGCTCCGACGATCACGGCCACTAGCGAGACGAAGACCGGAACCGGGCGATCACGGTGCGCCACCGTCACTCACTACGGTTGCTTAGCGCGAACGACAGCCCCTCTAGCTCCATGGCCATGTTCACGTTCCGCACCGTGACATCGGATGGCACCGACAGCTGTACAGGAGCAAAATTGAGAATCGCTTTGATTCCGGCGCGCACTATCTGCTTCACGACTGCCGGAGTGCTCTCGGCTGGCGTCGCGAGCACCGCGATATCGAAATGCTGTTTCGCTGCGTCCTTCTCGAGCTCGGAGATCGGCCTCACTGTCAGCGATTCCCACCGCTTTCCGATCTTCTCCTCATCGCTGTCGTAAACAGCGGTGACGATGAAGCCGCGCTCGGCGAATCCGCGATACCGGGCCAGCGCCGCGCCGATCTTGCCGGCGCCGATGATGCATACGCGCCACTGTTTCCCGAGCCCCAGGATCTCGCGCAGCTTTTCCGAAAGCTCCGGCACTGCATACCCCAGCCCGCGTTTGCCGAAGGATCCGAAGAGTGAAAGATCCTTTCGCACCTGAGCGGACGTCGTCCCGCCGAGCCGCGCGAGCTCGTCACTCGAGATGGTCTTGAGACCCTGGCGCTCGATACCCTCGAGGAAGCTCAGATAAAGGGAAAGGCGCCTGACCGTCGATTCT
>DATHGO010000244.1:0-14953 GCA_035317585.1 Gemmatimonadaceae bacterium
AGACTTCCCGAAATTCGCGACTGCCTGATATTCGGGTCGCTGTACGTGAGGTTGAAATCGTTGATATACTGCCCGAACTGCCACTGCACCTGCGCCCGCTTGCAGCGCCCCAGAAGGTTCGGCTGATCGAGCCCGATGAACCCGCCGAGCCCGGTACCCTGACCCATCGATGCACCAAAGTTCACGTTGCCGGTGCGCTTCTCTTTCACGTTGAATACGATGTCGACGTCGCCCTGATCTCCACTCGGACGCGTCTCGGGCGCGGCCATCGGGGTCTCGAAGAAATTGAGGTTGCCGATGTTCTGGTAGCTACGGATCAGGTAGTTGCGGTTGAAGACCTGACCTGGTGCGAGAACGATCTGCTCCCGGATGCAAGCCTCGTGGGTGTAGTCGTTGCCCACGATTTCGATGCGATTGACGATGGCCGGCGATCTCTCGTCGATCTCCCACCGGAGGTTCACCGTGCGCACCGAATCCGTGCTCGGAACTCTCTCGGTGACCGGACGAATGTTCGCGTAGATGTAGCCTTCATCGTTGTAGGCTTCCATCAGCTTCTGCTGCGCGTCGTCCCAGCGAGCTTCGTCGAAGGTGTTGGGCGGATTGGTGTAGCTGCGGCGGATGAGGCCGGTCGCTTTCTGAACAACGGTCGTCTGCTGAGCCTTGCCGAACGGATAGAACGCGTTGATCTGGTCGGACGAGAAGCGTCGGTTGCCGACCACCTCGAAGTTGCCGACGGTGTAACGAGGCCCTTCGCTGACCGTGATGTCGAGCAATCCCTTGCCCTTCGCGCGATCCACGATCAGGGTGTCCTTGAGGATCCTGAAGTCGATGTAGCCCCGGCTCGCGTAAAGCTGGGGAATTTTCTCGCTCAGGTCCTGCGCGTATTTGGCATCGTCCAGCTCGCCGTTCCTCGTGAAGAGAAATCCTTCAGGCTTCGTGTCCATCGCCGCCACGATGTCCGCATCCGAGACGCTCTTGTTACCGTTGATCCGGATTCCGGAGATCGCTAGCCGCTTTCCCTCATCGACATTGAATTTGATCGAAAGCTTCCCATCAGTGAGCGTCGACTCCGGCTTGACACTCGCCAGGTAGTATCCCTTGCTCTCGTAAAGAGAGTCCGTGCTGGCTATGGCTTTGGCGATCTTGCCCGGATCGACCGGACTGCCCGTGGGGAAAGCGAGCTTTTCCTTCACATCCTTCGGAGAGACGCGGTCGGCGCCGATCACCTTGTAATCGGTGAGAATCGGGCGCTCCTTGACCTGAATCACAAGTGACGCCTTGTTATCGGATGGCGACACCCGGCAGACGATTTGGACGTCGTCGAACTGGCCGGTCGCGTACAGCGCCTTGATCGCGGTCTGGATGTCATGGACGTTGAGCGGAGTGCCCGTCGACAGTCCCGCGGTCGAGCGAACCGCCGCGCTGTCCACACGAGAGTTCCCCGTAACCGCGATGAATTCAGGTGTCGCGCACGCTCCCGGCGCGGTCTCCTGGGCGTACAAAGGAGCCGCGCTGATGGCTATGAGCGCCAGCATAGCTGAAGCAAATTTCCGCATCACACAAATATACACTAATCAGTTTGGTGGAGGTCCTCGCCGGAGAGCGAGCATTCTGATTAGACAACGGGGCTGCCGGAGAGTTGCTTCTCCCCGGCAGCCCCGTTGAAGTGTGGCGGATTTCTCTAGGCTTTCGGGGTACCGCTGAGTACGCGAAAGTCCAGTTTCAGCCCGTCGGCTGCGAGGTCGACTTCGATCTCGTCGCCCTTTGCGAATTCGGCCAGCAGGATCTTTTCCGAAAGCGGATCCTCGATGAACTTCTGGATCGCCCGCTTCAACGGTCGTGCTCCGAATTTCTCGTCGTAGCCATGCTTGACCAGGAACGCTGACGCCGTCTCGGTGAGCTTGAGTGTCAGCTCCTCGTCGCCCAGCCGTTTCTGAACATCCTTGAGGAGTATCCCGACGATCTCCGCGATGTGTTCCTGCGACAGCGGGTGGAAGACGATCACGTCGTCGAGCCTGTTGAGGAACTCGGGGTTGAAGACGTGCTGCATCTCCTCCTTCACTTTTTCCGCCATCCGCTCGAAGCTCGACTTCGTATCCGGCGCGTGGAAGCCCAGTCCGCGACCCTTGGTGATGTCGCGCGCTCCGACGTTCGAGGTCATGATCACGACCGTGTTCTTGAAGTCGATCACGCGCCCGTAGTTGTCGGTGAGGTGCCCTTCGTCGAGAACCTGCAGCAGAATGTTGAAGACATCGGGATGCGCCTTCTCGATCTCGTCGAGCAGCACCACGCTATACGGCTTGCGACGCACGGCCTTGGTCAGCGTTCCGGAATCCTCGTAGCCAACGTAACCCGGAGGCGCGCCAATGAGGCGGGACACGGAGAACTTTTCCATGTACTCGCTCATGTCGACGCGAATGAGCGCCGCGGGGTCGGCGAACAGGAACTTCGCCAGCGCGCGGGCAACCTCGGTCTTACCGACACCGGTGGGACCGGAGAAAATGAACGAGCCGATCGGACGATTCGGATCCTTGAGGCCTGCGCGGCTGCGGCGGATCGAGCGCGAAAGCGCTTTGATCGCCTCTTCCTGCGCCACCACTGACACGTGGAGCTCCTCCTCCATGCGCAGCAGTCTCGCGGTCTCTGCTTCCTGAAGGCGCATCACCGGGATGCCAGTCCAGCGGCTCACGATGAAGGAGACTTCCTCCTCGCCCAGCACGGGACGATGCGACTGGCGGTGCTTTTCCCACTCTTCCTGCTTGCGGCGGATATCTCCCTGCAGCTCGCGCTCGCGATCCCGGAGAGAGGCGGCGCGCTCGAAATTCTGATCGCGCACTGCCGCTTCCTTATCGATGTTCACAGCGTCGAGCTGACCCTTGAGCTCGGCGACGGCCGGCGGCGGGGACTGCGTCGCGAGACGCGCTCTCGCACCCGCCTCGTCAATGACGTCGATCGCCTTGTCGGGAAGGAACCTGTCGGTGATGTAGCGCTCCGACAGCTTCGCCGCGGATTCCAGCGTCGCGTCGGGAATCGTCACCTTGTGGTGCTCCTCGTATTTCTTGCGAAGTCCCTTGAGGATCTCAACGGTCTCATCCACCGAAGGCGGCTCGACGATTACTGTCTGGAAGCGACGCTCCAGCGCGCCATCCTTCTCGATGTACTTGCGGTACTCGTTGAGCGTGGACGCGCCGACGCACTGCAGCTCGCCCCGCGCCAGCGCGGGCTTGAGCATGTTGCTGGCGTCGATTGCGCCTTCTGCCGCGCCTGCTCCGACGAGCGTGTGTAGCTCGTCGATGAACAGGATGATGTTCTTGTTCTGCGCGATCTCGTTCATGACCGCCTTGAGGCGCTCTTCGAACTGGCCGCGATATTTCGTGCCGGCAATCACAGCTGCCATGTCGAGCGAGAGCACGCGATTCTCACGGAGAGAATCCGGGCACTCGCCATTGGCAATCAGCTGTGCCAAGCCTTCGACGATCGCCGTCTTGCCCACACCAGGTTCTCCGATGAGAACCGGATTGTTCTTCTTGCGGCGCGTCAGGATCTCCATCACGCGCTCGATCTCCTTGCCACGCCCGATCGTTGGATCGAGCTGGTTGTCGGCCGCAAGCTGAGTGAGATCTCTGCAGAAATGATCGAGGGCGGGCGTCTTCGACTTCTTCTCGCCCTTGCCGGTCTGTGTCTGCGCTGTGCCCGGAGTTCCCTGCGGCGCGGTCGGTGTCCCGCCCTGCGGCATTTCGGTTCCGAGGAGGCGCAGCGTTTCCGCTTTCGCGGCGTCGAGATTCACGCCCGCATCTGTGAGAACCTGCGCGGCGATTCCCTTCTCTTCGCGGAGTAGCCCGAGCAGCAGGTGCTCCGTGCCTACATAACCATGGCTGAGATCACGCGCTTCGCCCATCGCGAGCTCGAGTACTTTCTTGGCGCGGGATGTATATGGGAGATCGGGTCCGGTCGCTGCTGCGGCCTTACCCTTCTTCACAGTCTCCTCGATTTTCTGCTGAATCTCGTCGAGGTCGACGCTGAGATTTTGGAGGACGGCGGCAGCGACTCCCTCACCTTCACGGATGAGGCCAAGCAGTATGTGCTCGGTACCGACGTATTCGTGATGGAGACGCGCAGCCTCCTCACGAGCCATGGCGAGAACCTTTCGGACTCGCTCTGTGAAGTTGTAACCGTTCATTTCTGCAATCCTCAGTGCGGGAGCTAGTTCCATCGCGTGCGAAACAGTGTAGATCACTGCGACGCGCGTGATTACCCGCTACCCTTACTCCGCCTCTGCTGCTAGCGTCTCCCGCACGTATCGAGCGCGCGCGACATTCGCTTCGCTTTCCGTCAGCGCCCTTCCCTCGGTATGGCCGAGGTGCGCCAACTGACTAAAAATCAGGAGCTTGTTGAGAGTATATACACTGAGACCGCTTATCAGTTTCAAACCGACAGCCAGTCGCACGCCGCTCAAATAATTCATCGCTTCTTCGAAGCTCAAGCTGCGTGCATATCGCAGCGTGCCAAAGGCACGCCAGAGCTTGTCTTCTATAATATAACCCGCATCGCGCAACAGTACTCGTCGCGCTTCTTCTTCGCGCTCTATTACATGTCTTACGACGCGCACGAGGTAATCAAGTAACTCGCCTTCCGATCTTCCGAGCGTCGTCTGGTTCGAGATCTGGAAGAAATTCCCGACTACTTCACTCCCCTCGCCGTACATACCGCGGTAAGTGAGCCCCACCTGCTGGAGGCCAGCCAGTACTTTCCCGATCTCTTTCGTCAGTACGAGGCCGGGCAGGTGGATCAGCACCGACGCCCTGAGACCGGTTCCCACGTTGGTGGGACACGCCGTCAGATAGCCGAACTCGTTGTGGAAGGCGTAGGGCACCTTGTTCCCCAGCTCGGCGTCCAGACGCTCGATTACTCCGAACGCATCCGAGACGTGGAATCCCGAGTGCAGGGCCTGGAGCCGTAGATGGTCTTCCTCGTTGACCATGATGCCGACGCCGCGAGAGAGATACACCGCGGCCCCGGTGCGCACCGGCTGGTCGTTGAGGCCCGCCAGTTCTTTGCTGACCAGATGCCGCTCGTGCAGCAGCAGCCTGTCCTCCGGCGGAAGCTCGTCGACGCGCACCAGGACGCCATCCTCGATCGATCGCAGGCTCGCGAACGCCTCGCGCACCTGAGTAAGAATCCGCAGCCGCTCACCATCGCGGGCCCTCGGCGTGAATGCGTAACCTTCCAGATTTCGGGCCAGGCGGATCCTCGTCGAGATGACGATGTCGGCGTGTTCGCCCGAGGCATCGAGCCAGCTGGCACCGCCGTCCGGTAGCAGAGTGAGATCGAGCATCACTCGATTCCCCGCAGCTTGTCGCGAATGTCGGCGGCGAGCTCGAACTGCTCCGCCTCGATCGCTCTCTTTAGTCGGTCGCGAAGCTCCGTTGCGCTCGACACGTGCGGAAGCTCCGAGGGAAGCGGCGCCACGTAACGGCGCCCGATGTGCCGCGAGTTGCCATGAACTCGCCGCAGCAGATCGCGCAAACTCGACTCGAACGCATCATAGCAGTGCGCGCAGCCGAGACGGCCCGTCGCGCGGAAATCGGCCAGCGTTGCCTGGCAGAACGAGCAATGCGCCGGTTCGCCCTTGGCGGCCGGCATCTGCTCGTGGATTGTCTGGAGGAAGTTGTTGATCTGTGGCTTGGCCGCGGTCAGCGTCGTCTCGACTCCGCGCTCGGCTGCGCATTTCTCGCACAGATGCAGCTGTCTGACCCCGCTCCCCTCGATTTCAGTGAGCTGGATTACAGCTTCGCCATCTTTGCACAGATCGCAAACCATTTATACGACGACCTCATTCGCTTCGGAATTACTGAGCTGACCACCCTCGAGCAGCAGCACTCTGCTGGCGCGCGCGGCGAGAGAGCGGCTATGAGTAACGACGACCATCCCGATCTCCAGGTCATTGACTACCTCTGTCAACAATTCGTGCAACATCTCCGCGTTCGACCGATCGAGGTTTCCCGACGGCTCGTCGGCGAGAAGTATCTGCGGATCCATTGCCAGCGCGCGGGCGACCGCCGTCCGCTGCTGTTCTCCTCCCGACAGCTCGCCCGGTCGGTGTGTCATCCGCGCGCTCAGCCCCACTCGCGCCAGGAGCTCCGCCGCTCTCCCCCGCGCCACTTCTTCGGACCGGCCGGCGATCCGAAGAGGCATCATCACGTTCTCGAGAGCAGAGAACTCCCGCAACAGGTGGTGAAACTGGAACACGAACCCGACGGTGCGATTGCGGAGCTCGCCGAGCTCGGTCTCATTCCGCCCGTGAACGGGCTCGCCACCAATTACAACATAGCCGCGCGTGGGCTTGTCCAGTGCCCCCAGCACATGCATGAGAGTGCTCTTGCCGGCGCCGCTGGCGCCGACGATCGCGATCATCTCACCGCGCTGAACCGAGAGGTTCACGCCATTCAGCACGTGTAGCAGGTTCCCGTCTCCGCCGATATAGGTCTTGTAGACGTCGTGCGCCTCGAGTACGGTCATCGTCATTCGTGCCTGATCGCATCGATCGGAAAGAGTCTCGATGCCTGCACCGACGGATACACGGTTGCGATCGCGGCGATCGCGATGCTCGCGATGACGATCCACATGACGTCCATCGGCTCTGTCGACACCGGCAGGTGGTCGATGAAATAAACCTGCGCGTCGAGCTTGATGAACTGGTACTTGTCGAGGGCGAGCGCGGCAGCGAATCCGAGGACCAGGCCAAGCGCCGTCCCCACCACGCCGATGACCAGACCCTGCGCGAAGAATATCCGGCGAATCGACCTGGCCGGCATGCCCATCGCCTTCAGGATTCCGATCTCCTTGGTCTTGTCGGCCACCACCATAGTGAGAGTGCTTACAATGTTGAACGCGGCGACGAGAACTATCAGGAGCAGGATCACTCCCATTCCCAGCTTTTCCAGTTTGAGAGCCTGAAAGAGAGAATGATTCTGTTCTTCCCAGTCGACGGTTCGGTACGGCCACCCGAGCGCTGCGACGAGCCGTGACCCAACTGTCGCCGCCTGCCACCGGTCGGCGGTCTTCACTTCGATACCGGTGACTCCGTCGCCGAGGTCCGCGAGGCTCTGAGCCTTGTCGAGCGCAATGAACACGTATGAGTTGTCGTACTCGTACATTCCCGTCGAGACGATTCCGGTGACCTCGAACGTCTCGACCCTCGGAACGAAACCGCCTGTGACCGGATTAATCTTGCCGCGACCGACCGAGAGAAGATTGATGCTGTCACCAGCCCACTTGTTAAACCTCAAGGCCAGCAGCTTTCCGAGCACCACACCACGGTGTTGTCCATCGGTGCTGGCGAAACGGAAATCTCCCTGCGTGGTGTGAGAGCGGATGGTTGTCACATCGGCCACGCCGCGAGCCTGGGGCTGCAGGCCTACCACGTAAACGCCGCCGTTGTAGTTGTGACCGGCCGTCATCATCGCCTCGGTGAGGACGAACGGCGCTGCCGTCACCACGCCGGGCTGCTTCCGGACCTTCTCGAGGACCGCTGGCCAATCATCGATCTTGAGGTCCTCACCGTAGGTCAGAACGCGGATGTCGGGACTACCCACCAGGATCTTCTCGCGAAGGTCGTGCTGTAGTCCGTTCATCACGCCGATGATGACTATCAGCGCGCTTACGCCGACCAGGACTCCGCCGATCGCGATGATGCTGATCAGCGAGAGCAGCTTGGAACCTCGGCGGCTCCGCAGATATCTCCAAGCAATCTGTAATTCGAGCTTCGTCACTCTGGTCTCATCGTCGGAAAAAGAATCACATCGCGGATGTTCGTGGCACCAGACAGGTACATGAACAGCCGATCTATACCTATACCTACACCACCCATGGGAGGCATGCCGTATTCCATGGCGCGCAGATAATCCTCATCTACCCCGGGTGCCTCTTCGTCCCCCGCGGCGCGCAGCTTGGCCTGCGCCTCGAAGCGCCGCCGCTGGTCCAGCGGATCGTTCAGCTCGCTGAAGGCGTTTGCCATCTCCTTGCCGTTCGCGAACAGCTCAAACCGCTCCGTGAGTTTGGGGTTTCCGCGCTTCGGTTTCGCCAGTGGCGACAGCTCCACCGGGTAGTCGACGACGAACGTCGGCACCACCAGCTTCGGTTCGACGAGCGCCTGGAACATTTCGTCCAGCAGCTTCGGGCGGCTCAACTCCTCCGGTTTTTCTACACCGACGCGCCCCGCAAGTGCGCGCAGCGATGGATCGTCGAGCGACGACACATCCACACCGGCGGCGGCGTTGAGCGAGGGAATCCACTCGATGCGCTGAAACGGTCGCTGAAACGTGGGAACGTTCGCAGCGAGCTCCGGCACCGATCGAACCGCCTCCGCCGTTCTCTCGAGCAACTGTTCGACGAGCTCCATCATCCCAGTATAATCGGCGTACGCCTGGTAAAACTCGAGCATCGTAAACTCGGGGTTGTGTGTGCGGTCGATCCCCTCGTTCCTGAAATCGTGGCCGATCTCGTACACACGCTCCAGCCCGCCGACGACGAGCCTCTTCAGATAAAGCTCGTCGGCGATGCGCAAATAAAGGGGCATGTCGAGCGCGTTGTGAACCGTCGTGAATGGACGCGCGGCTGCGCCTCCGTACAGCGGCTGCAGGATCGGCGTTTCCACCTCTAGAAAATCCAGCTCGTCGAGAAAGGCGCGGATCGAGCGCGTCATGCGTGACCGCGCGATGAACAGCGCGCGGACCTCCGGGTGCACCGCCAGGTCCGCGTAGCGCTGACGGTAACGCTGCTCCGGATCGGCGAATCCCGAGTGGCGAACGACCTGGCCGTTGACCTCTTCTTCCTTGCCGAATGGCAACGGCCGAAGGGATTTCGCCAGTATCTCGACGCGGTCCACGCGCACCGTGACTTCGCCGGTGCGAGTGCGAAATAGCGGGCCGTGCACGCCGATGATGTCACCAAGATCGAAATGCGCGAGCAGCGAGTACATCTTTTCGCCCAGCTGATCCTTCTTGAAATAGAGCTGGATTTTTCCGGTGGAGTCGGCAAGGTGCGCGAAGGTCGTCTTGCCGTGCGACCGCCAGGCGACGATTCTGCCGGCCAGGGTCACCGGCGGTCCCTCTTCGCCGCTCCCGAGGAGCGACTGCGCCTCACCGGCGGAATGCTGGCGATCGAACCCGTACGCGTACGGCGCCACACCGGCTGCCTCGAGCGCCTCGAGCTTCTCGCGACGCGCCTGAAGAACGAAGTTGAGCTCGTCGGTCACGCCGCCGCCGTAGTCGAGCCGCCGCCCTGCTTTAGATATGCTTCGATGAATGGATCGATCCCTCCATCCATCACCTTCTGGACGTCGGGAATCTTTAGTTCCGTGCGATGGTCGTTGACCATCGTGTACGGCTGGAAAACGTAGCTCCTGATCTGACTGCCGAAGCTCACGTCGGATTTCGTCGCATCCAGCTCCGCCTTGTGTGCGTCGCGTTTCTCGACTTCTGCTTGATAGAGCTTGTTCTTGAGCATCTTCATCGCGGTCGCCTTGTTCTTGAATTGCGACCGCTCCGCTTGCGAGCCGACGACCGTTCCGGTCGGGAGGTGTGTGATACGGACCGCGGAGCTCGTCTTGTTCACGTGCTGGCCGCCGGCTCCAGACGCGCGATACACGTCGATCCGCAGATCCTCGTCGCGAATCTCGATGTTGATCTCCTCGTTCACGACGGGGTAGACGAATACCGACGCAAAGCTCGTATGGCGCCGGGCATTCGCATCGAACGGCGAGATTCGAACGAGGCGATGCACGCCGGTCTCCGGCCGCAGGAATCCGTACGCATACGGTCCGCGGATCTCGAGCACGGCACCCTTGATCCCCGCCTCTTCGCCCTCGCTCTCATCCAGGACGCTCACTTCGAAGCCGCGCCGCTCCGCCCACCGGATGTACATCCGCATGAGCATCTGCGCCCAGTCCTGGGCTTCCGTTCCGCCGGCGCCGGCGCTGATCTCGAGCTGAGCGAAGCGAAAATCATCAGGACCGCGGAGCAGCGATCTCACCTGGAACGATTCGACATCGTCCTGGACCCGCGAGATCTCGGCGTCGAGGTCACGCTCCATTTCGGGCTCGGAGCCGTCCTGCAGGAGCTCATCGAGCTCGAGCGCGCTCTCGACGCGACCGTTCAGTTTGTCGTAAGGGTCGAGCCAATTGCGCAGCGATTTCACTTCCTGGAGTGTCGCTTGCGCTTTCTCCTGGTTGTTCCAGAAGGCGGGGGCGGCCATCTCGGCGTCGAGTGCGCTCAGGCGAGCGCGCTTGCCGTCGATGTCAAAGATACCTCCGCAGCTCCGCCAGTCGCTCTCTGCTCTGCTTCAGACCGCGACCGCGTTCGCTTTCCGCCATTTACCCGGGCCCCCGAGGCCTAGAAGATTTTCTTGCCGGCACCCAGCACTTCGTTCAGTGCTTCCTGAAAGTAGGTGGTGCTCTCCGCCAGCTGCTGCCCTACCTGCGCAATATACTCTTCGAAGCTCTTTTTTATCTCCTCTCGAAAGAGCTGCTTGAGCGTTCCGTCGCGGAGACCTTCCGCGTGCTTGGCGGGATGGTAGGTGATGATGTCCGAAACCAGGGCGCGGGCGAGCCTCTTTGCGCGCTGATTCGGATCCTTGGACAGGAACGGGTTCACCGGACGTCGCACCCCGCCGTCGCCTGTCACGGGGGCGATTGCGGCTGGTGCGGCTGGCGGACGCGAGGCCGCCGGCGGCCGGGACGGAGACGCTGATGGCACGAACGGCGGCGCTGAGGGCCCTGAGCCCCCTGGCGAGGCAGCTGCAGCGACCGGCGGAACCGGGGATGGCGGAGTGAACTCGGGAAGTCCGGACGACGGCGATGGAGGTGTCGCTGTCGCCGTTACTGAAGCTCGCTCGATCGATTCAGACCTTGGCCTGGGTACCGCCGGGGCTTCCACGGTTCGCGGCTGGGGAGGCGGCGGGGCCGGACGTTGAGCGGAGGGGGCTGCAGACGTCCGCTGCGATGCAGAGCCGAACGGAGGCGGATCCCACCCGCCTTGCGTGGGAGGCGCCGAGCGGGGGCGATCCTGGGATCCGGACTCCGCTCCTGGAGACGCCGGACGGGCAGCTCCGGCGCTGGGCGACTGGCCGGTTGGGGCAGGAATGGAGATGACACCGCTGCACACCGAGCACCGCGCGCGCACGCCCGAAGGTGGAACCTTGGCGGGATCCACTCGGAAAATGGAGCGACAATCCGGGCAGCTGACGTTCATTCATTCTCTCCGATCTGGCGTACATCGCGAATCGCCGGTAGCGGCTCCTGCGGCGTCACGCGCTCATCGCTACGTCGATCAACAGTATAAACTGAGCCAGGAAGGCTCTTGGCGTACGTTTTCATTTCCGTCGCAAGTTGGCTCGCCTGGCGGGCGGAGGTCAATGTTCGCCGGAGATTGGTGACCACCCCGATCGACAACGTCATGAGCGGAACCCGATCGAGGTGTCCTCGCCGGTCCTTGCCGAAAAAGTAGCCGGCGCGCCGGTCCTGCTCCGAATACTGGTACGGAGCGAGCAGGTCGAACGTGGCTACGATCTCTCCGCACACCGACGGAATCGCGTTGTAAGGTATGACGAAGATAAAGTCGTCGCCGCCTATGTGCCCGATGAATCCATCCTCGCCGCACGTTCCTTTTACCACGTCGTGGAGCAGCTTGGCCAGAATCCGGATCACTCGATCGCCCTCGTTGTAGCTGTAACGATCGTTGAATTCCTTGAAGTGGTCGAGGTCGGCGTAGCAGACCGCAAAGGCATCGCCAAGCGCCAGGCGCCGGCCGATTTCTGTTTCGATTGCGGACGTTCCGGCAAGACGGGTCGAGGGATGCACGATCAGGTCGCGCTCCGATCTGATCAACATGGCAGTCAAACGTCGATCGGCTTCCGGCGCCTGCATTCCGTCGCGAATGACTTCATCGGCTCCCGCATCGAATGCCTCTGAAAGCGCCTCGTTACTCTTGCCGCACAGCACGGCGCAGGGCACGACCGCCGTGTAGGAGTCCTTCTTCAACCGGTGGACGGCGGCGAGGGCCGGGTCCGGCTTCCGCCGGGCGTCGAACACCACGAACCGCGGACGCGCGCGCAGACCGATCGACATCAGCTCGTCTGCCGAGCTGAGAGTGACGACCGAAGCCTCCTGCGCATCGATCCAGGCGCTTACATGCGCCGGAAGAGAAGCACCGTCGGGTGAGAACCGTATCGCGTTGGGCTGCTGCAAATCGTTGCTGTCCGGGTCGCTGGTGATTCTGGTCTGTCAGAAGAAAAAGAACGCAACTCCGAGTACAGAATACGCCAGAAGCAACAAGGCTCCTTCGAGCCAGTTTGTTTCTGCGTCCCTGATTACGGATGACGTCACTAAAACAGCCAATGTGATGCTCGCCACTTCCATGGTAGTGAACGCGAGATCCATCGGCTGGTGGAACACCATCCCCAGAAGAACCAACAGCGGCGCAATCAGCAGCGCTACCTGGATGCTGGAGCCAATGGCGATGTTGAGCGCGAGATCCATGCGGTTCCGCATCGCCATGATGATTGCAGAGCTGTTTTCGGCTGCATTGCCGATGATCGGAATCAGGATCAACCCGACGAAGAACTCGGAGAGACCCAGCACCTTCACCGCCTCCTCTGTAGCCGAAACGAGAACCTCCGCCACCACGCCGATGGTGACGGCAGCGGCGAGCAGGATTCCCATTGCCTTCTTAGACGACCATTTTGGGGCTACAGTCACGGCTGGACCGCGTTCGCTCTCGAAAGTCGAGGCATGCGTCCCGAGGGAAAAGACCAGCCAGGCGACGTAGCCGGCGATCAGAAGCCCCGCCACGTAGTGGGACATTCGCACCGTCGCCACCCTCTCGGGATCGGGATGGAGCCCATAAAAAAGCGCGGGTACCACCAGTCCGAACACGGCGATGAGGAGGACCGTCGAGCTGGCCCCCGCCAGGTGTTGGTTGAACTTCTGCACCTTGAACTTGAGCCCTCCGGCAAACAGCGCTATCCCCAAAACCAGGAGAAGGTTGCCGAGTATTGAGCCTGTGATCGATGCCTTGACGAGATCTATCAGGCCCGCCTGGAGCGCAATTGTCGCAATGATCAGCTCGGCCAGATTCCCCATCGTCGCGCTCAGCACGCCGCCGACCGCCGGGCTGGTATGCTCGGCTACGGCCTCGGTTGCGGCACTCATGACGCCCGACAGCGGAATGATAGCGAGCGCGCTCAGAATGAAAACCGTGAGCGGAGGCGCCCCCGCGAATCTGGCCAGGACGGCAATCGGAACGAAAACGAGCAGCGCGTAGAGGACTTTCACCGACGCGCCCTCGAGTGCCACTCAAGGATTGTGAACGTCGCGCCGCGAGCGTGCCTTCGGCCCGCGCAGCGTTTCCCCCAGATCAAAACAGGTAGCGGAGAGAGACGTACACTGGGGCCTGCCCACCCTCGGCCGGCAGGCCCCCGAACGTGCGCGCGATGTCGAACACGAAGCCGCCACTCTGCAGGCCGAATCCGAGAGAAGCACTGGAATCGCCCCGCCGATCGTGCCCCACGAAACCCGCGCGCAAATGGAGCATGCCCTGATACGTGACCTCCGTACCGACACGGACCGATTTCCCACCGAATTCCCGGGTATTGATGTAGCTACCGGCCGCGCGAAGCTCCGTGTCTTTCAAGTAACGATCGATAAACTTGAGACGGTACATCGCGCCGAGCTCGACCTGCGTCGGAAGCGGATCCCTTTGGTTCGTTTGCTCAGAATTGAGTTTTCCGCCGAGATTGCGGACAGCGGCTCCGAACGTGAGGGGCGCTCCAACTTCGACTTCATATTGCGCGCCCAGGTCGACCGCTTGCGAGCTCTTGACCGAGGGACCGACGCTGCTGCATTCGCCGGAGCAGTCGAAGCGGATTTGCACCACCTTGTAGTTGACCCCGGCACTCAGCCGCTTCGTCAAGCTTGCCGCGTATGTGCCCGCGAGGACCACGTCTCGCGGAAAGATGACGCCGATTACGTCGTTGAACGCGTCGGTTACCTGCTGGTCGCCGAGGTTGAGAATGTTGAGCGAAAGCGCCGCGGTCCCGTATGACTTGGTCGGCAAGACGAACGAGAGAGCGTCGCCGACGCCGGCGATGGTCTTTGAGTGGTGAATTGCCAGCTCGCGCTTGTCCTGGCCGGCAATCGATGCCGGGTTCCACCAGATGCCTTCACTCCCCGGTTTTTCCGCGACCATCGCCTGCCCCATTCCGACCGCCACTGCGCCAGTCGGAAGCAGCAGAAAGAGCGAGCCCTCGCTTCCCGTTGGCGCCTGGGCCCGCGCGTGTCCCGCGAGAAGGGCCGACAGCCCTACGCTAAAAAGGAGTCGCCTCATCGATCAGCATGATTGGGATGTCGTCACGAACGGCGTAGCGCAGCCGGCACTTGTGGCAGATGAGGACCTGCTCCACCTCACGATACTCGAGCTCCGTCTTGCATTTTGGACAAACGAGAATTTCCAGAAGACGTGCAGACAAGCTCATTTGCTTTTTCCTGTAGCGAGTTGATAACCGAATCGTGAAAGACTGCCGGGATTCTTGCGCCAGTTGGCGAGGACCTTGACCCAGAGATCGAGATACACCCTGTCACCGAGAAACGCTTCGATTTTCTTGCGCGCCGCCTCCCCGATGCCGCGGATCTGCGCACCTTTGCTGCCGATGATGATCGCCTTCTGGCTGTCCCGCTCTACGTAAATTACTGCGCGGATGTAGAGAGGCGAGCGCCCCTCACGAAATTCTTCGACCTGAACAGCGACGGCGTAAGGTACTTCGTCGTGCAATTGCTCGAGCACCGTCTCCCGAACCAGCTCCGCGACGAAGAATCGAACGGGCTGGGTGCTGATGTCGTCTTCCGGGTACAGAAAGGGACTTTCGGGCAGATGCCGCGCGATGCGCGCCATCAATTCCG
>DATHGO010000245.1:0-19890 GCA_035317585.1 Gemmatimonadaceae bacterium
TCGAAGAAAAGATGGGACCGAGTTCCCGGCGGCTGTTACGCTGAGCCACATCCGCGACGCAACCGACAACATCGTCGGACTGGTGATCGGTATCAGAAATCTCACCGAGGAGCGAAAGGTCGCAGACCACCTCGGGCGGACGGAAAAGCTCGCTGCCATCGGCGAGCTCGTCGCCGGCGTCGCCCACGAGCTGAACAATCCCCTCACCGGCATCTCGACCTTCGCGCAGCTCCTCCTCGAGGACAATCTGCAGGGTGAGCAGTTCGAGTCGGTGAGCCTGATCAAGCGCGAAGCCGACCGGGCGATTGGCGTCATTCGCGATCTCCTCCTCTTCGCGCGCAAGACCGATGCGCGGGACGTTCCGGTCGACATCAACACCATCGTCAAGCACACTGTGCGGCTTCGCGCGCTGGCGTCCCGATCGAGTGGTATCGAGGTTCACATGCGTCTCGATGAAACGAATCCCCGGACTCGCGGCGACGAACAGAAGCTGCAGCAGGTTCTCCTCAACCTTCTGGTGAACGCCGAGTCGGCCATGGGAGACGCCCGGTTGCGTCACCTGTCGCTGGTGACGCAGCGCAAGCACGGCATGGTACAGATCGTCATTTCCGACACCGGGCACGGGATGCCGGCATCCGTGAGCCAGCGGGTGTTCGAGCCTTTCTTCACCACGAAGCCTCCCGGCGAGGGAACTGGACTGGGCCTCAGCGTGAGCTACGGCATCATTCAGGCGCACGACGGATCGATCTCGGTCGAAAGCACTCCTGAAGTCGGAACAACGTTCACGATTCTGCTCCCGCTTTACAGCGAGAGTAAGAAGTGACCCGGATTCTGATCGTCGATGACGAGGAGACCATCCGCCTCGCGCTGCGTAAATTCCTCCGCTCCCGCGGCTACGAAGTGGAAATCGCCGGGTCCGGTGATCACGCGCTCCAGATTCTGGATAAGGAATCCTTCTCCCTCATGTTGTGCGACGTGCGCATGCCGGGACTGACCGGGGTCCAGCTCGTTCCCCTGGCGAGAAATCGCGATCAGGACCTGTCGATCATCATGCTGACCGCTGTCAACGATGCCGCGACGGCGACGGAGGTGTTGTCTTCCGGTGCCACGGACTACCTGATGAAGCCCGTCGAGCTCGCGGACTTGCAGCAGGCTGTCGATCGCGCCCTCCACAAGCGCTCGGAGCTGATAGAACAACGCCGGCTCGACAAGCTCATTCGCGAAGAGGTCGCCCTCCGTACCGCGGAGCTCGAACGGGAAAAGGAATCGCTGCGGCTGATGTCCATTAGCATCGCCGAGACGCTCATCAACGCAATGGAAGCCAAGGATCTCTACCTCAGGGGTCATTCCCAGCGGGTTGCGGAGCTGGCCGGACAGCTCGCGCAGGAGCTGGGTCTTGGGGAAAGCGTGTGTGAGGATCTCAGAGTTGCAGGTCGTCTTCACGACGTCGGCAAGATTGGAATACGCGAGGCAATCCTCAATAAGCCCGGACGACTGACCGCCGATGAGTTCGAGCACGTCAAACAGCACGTGCAGATAGGGCTCGACATTCTTGCTCCCCTCTTTCACATCAAGCAGCCGCTCAAGTACGTCGAACACCACCATGAGCGTTGGGACGGAGTCGGATATCCGCTCGGTCTGTCGGGCGAAGCCATTCCGCTGGGCGCCAGAATCCTTTGCGCAGCCGACACCTTCGACGCTCTTACCTCCAAGCGCGCCTACCGCGAGCCGTTGGAGCCTCTGGCAGCCCTGGAGCATCTCCGAGTCGACGCGGGTAAGCAGTTCGACCCTGGTGTTTACGAAGCGCTGGTAAGCGTGATAACGAGACGAGTGGCCTCCCAGTCCACCGCAGCCCGAGAGGTGCGGAAAGCTGCTCCTTGACGTCGCGTCACCAGGGTTGTATTCGGTGTTCAATACGTGGAGAAGCTTTCAGTGCACAAGGCACGCGACGTGCAGCGGGCGAAAGTCAGAAAATGCCGCGCTACTCAGTGCGAGTGCTGACATTCTATGGGAGGACTAATGCCGAGCGGTGAATCAGTGGAGCCATTGCGTTTTGCGGACGACGACGACCCGGACGATCTCGGTGGCTTCAGTCGCGGCAAGCGTTCCTACGACGATGACGACGATGAGGATGGTGGCTGGGCGATCAATGAGGATCACAGCGATCGCCTTTGGGACAGCGCTGAAGACGCGGACGATGACGAAGAGGCCGATTCCGATGCGACGGTCGTAAGCGAAGGCGAAGAGGACGAAGAGGACGAAGAGGAGGATCTCTTCGGGGGAGGCGCGCCAAGAGGAAGAAGGGGGCGGCCCAAGGGATCGGGAAAGAAGCAGGAGTCGACTCTCACTGGCGGTGGGCTCGGAAGCCCTGGCAGTAGTGCCGGCGGAGGGGCGAGCGGCAGCTCGGGGTTTGGAGGCGGCTCGTCTACGGGCGCGAGCACAGGGTTCGGAGCGGGCGGTACCTCGGCAGGCGCGGCGCGTACCAGCTCATTTGGGGGCGGGGCAGCTTCACCGGCCAGCCGGCCGGCGCCAGCGTCGACTTCCGGAAGCCACACCGCACCCAGGAAGGCGGCTGGTGGTTTGAAAAAGAAGGCCGCCAAGAGCTCGTCCAAGTCTTCAGGCAAAAAGAAATCAGCTAAAAAGAAGGCCGCTGGAGGTCGGAAAACCACCAGGAAAGCGGCCGGACACAAAGGCGGCGCTCGAAAGGCGAGTGGCCGGAAGGCCTCCAAAGGGGGGTCCAAGGCGCGCGGAAAGAGCGGCGGGAGCCGCAAGCGGAAGCGCTAGGGGCAATAGTTTTCCCTGCCCCCGTGCGCAGTACCCGAGGCGCGGTTACTCTCAAGTAACCGCGCTTTTTCCTTGACTGACCGATGTGAGGAGTGATGCAGGAGAACGACGAGCGAGAAGGACCTTGGCGAAGAATTCTTCTATCCGGCGGCGCCATCCTCGGCGCGGCTGCTGCCTATAATGCTTTTGCGCGGAAGGGCGTCGACCAGCTCACCAATCTGATTGGCGGCGAAGAAGGCGGCTTCGACTGGCGCGACAGAAGGGTCGCGTTCACCAAGCGCGGCAAGGGTCCCCCGATTCTCCTGATCCACGGCATCCATGCGTCTGCCTGGTCCTACGAATGGAGAAGCAACGTCGACGCGCTCGCGCAAACGAACACCGTCTACACGCTCGACCTTCTCGGTTTCGGCATGTCGGATCGTCCTGCGATCCGTTACTCGGCGCGTCTCTACATCTCGCTCATCTCCGATTTCGTGAGCCGAGTGATCGACGAGCCGACCGTTCTCGTGGCGTCTTCTCTCTCGGGCGCGTACGCGATTGTTCTCGCGGCGCGTGATCCGCATCGCTTCCCAGCCGTGGCTCTCATTGCACCATCAGGCTTGGTACGCCTTCACGAGCCCGTTGGCCTGGGCGGAGAAGCGAGCCGGCTCGCCGTCGACACGCCAATCGCCGGCACCGCCATGTTCAACGCCCTCGTCTCACGGCCGCAGCTTCGCCGCTATCTGGAGAACGCGTACTCGAACGATTCGCTCGTCACGCGCGAGCTGGTCGACATCCATTACGCGACTTCCCATCAGCGAGGTGCGCGTCACGCGCCGGCTGCATTCCTGTCCGGCAATCTCAACATCGACGTGCGACACGCCTTGCGCCGTCTCAGTCAGCCGGCGCTGCTCGTGTGGGGCGAACAGGGATCGATCGCGCCCGTCGAGGAATTTCGTGGCTTCCGCGAGATCAAGCGGGATTTCGAAATCTCCGTTTTGTCTCCCGCGGGCGACCTTCCGCACGACGAGCGAGCCGAGGACTTTAATGTTATCCTATCCACATGGCTGAATCGCCTGTCGCTCTCCTCCGCGCCCACGCTCGACACGCTCCCTGGAACGCGCGGGGACTTGCAGCCCACGCAACATCTCTTGTAGACGCAGCCGGCGTCCGACCAACCAACGCTTCAGCACGAGCGGCGCCGAGTGCGCGGGCGGTTCGCTTCTACGTAGCGAGTGGATTGCTCGACCGCCCCGAGGGAACAGGCACCGGCGCGACGTACGGATACCGGCATCTTCTACAGCTGCTGTCCATCAAAATCCGTCAGCGCGAAGGACAGAGCCTCGACACCATCCGTGGTGAGATGCGCGACGTCACCGGCGATGCGCTAGAGCGAAAGATCGCTCTGTCTCTCGCGCCCGCACTCGGCTCCGGCGCACATGAAGCTGTTGCACACGACGAAGATATTTCGCTTCGCTGGCACCGTCTTCCCGTCGCCGACGGAATCGAGCTGCATGTTCGTGAGGATTCTCCCGCTGCCCGCGAGGAAGCCGTGATCGCGATGCGCGAAGCAGTACGCGCGGCTTTGGGACGCGGCGATATTCGCTGAGGCGCTACATCAGATAGCGCGCGGATTTCTCCCCGCGCAGATGCTCGATCAGCGCTTTCTTCGCCGCCGCAATTTCTTCAGGCGATAACCAGTCAGCCACTGAAAAGCGCCGTCCCCGCCCTTCCACCGCCATCGCGATGCGGCCACCACGCGTCACGAGGAGCGCGCCGGATCCGCGCGGTCTGGACAGTGGATCTCTGTCGACCAGCTCCAGGTGAAGGTTGTAGATGTTCGCTGGATCGCTTGCCGCCATGACCACGAAACTCGCCGATGATTGGTCTTCGCTCGCCACCGCGCGAAGCCACTCGACCGCGTCGGGAAGAGCGAACTGCGCGCCACCAAGACCCTTAACGAAGTAGCCCCGCCGCACTTCTCCACGATACTCGAGACGTTTCAGCTCGCGATAGATCGACCGCCACGATACTGGAGGACGCTCGCGCCGCCACCAGTCGCGCGAGACGATGCCGTAGCGCGCCAGCCACTGCCGCGCGATTCTCTCCGCTCGCTCTTCTTCGGGAAGTTCGGGCCCCATGTTTCCCCGCCGCCGCACGAGCGACCAGCGACCGGTCCACCCACTCGCCGCCGCTCCAGGCCGGTCCGGCCGTCTCCACTTCGGGAGTCTTCTCACATTCGGCCGGGCCCGTGTGAATCTCCGATTTGGGGAGGGAGCATAATCAGCCGGCAACCAGCTCGTCGGATCGGCGCCGGTGCGAGGCACCATTGCCTTCCAGCGAGCGATCTCGCGCATTGCTTCGACCGTGTCATTGGTCACAATGCCCCAGGCCACCAGCTCTCGCACGGCTTCGCGCACGGCGAGCATCGTCAGTCCGGTGATTGCCTGAATGTCGCCGATGAATGATGCGCCCTCCTCCGCAATCGTCGCTCTCACTGTTTCGGCATTCTCGCTCAATACCGGTTCCGGTTGCTCATCGAGCCAGATTGCTCCGGTTCCCCGCTCGAAGAAGCGCACACGGGCGAGCGGTATCGCTCCCGATTCCGGGTCGTGGTTCCCTTCGCCAACCCACACCGGCTCACCGGTAGCTGTGAACTGCGACAGCGTCGTCGGATCGTACGCTCTGACTCTGGCTCGAAGGTAGTCGCGGTCCCAGGCAATCGGCGGACGCGCAATACCATATAGTTGCCGCACAGCCGTCGCTGTCCCCGCCGGCCCATCGAGCCGGTCCCGCTCGTCGAGGTGCTGCCAGCGCTGCATGAACGCCGCGAAGTGCGGAAGCTCTACGGCCTCGATTTGCTTCCGCAGCGCGGCAAGCGCGCGCCGGCGTCCGATCTCGACCACCCGTCGCGAGCACCATTCGAGATCCTGAATCTCACGCCGGAATTTTCCGCGTATCAGCTTGCCAGTTCTCTCCCATTCAGTAAGCCGGGATTCGATCCATTCGCGAGGCCATCCATAACGATCGTGGATTTCCCGAATGGTTACCGGTCCGGATTGTGTCAGGAAGCGCGCAAGAATTTCCCGCTGCGCCACAGAGGCGTTGATGGCCGCGTGGCGCAGAATATCCGGAATCACAGCCCCAGCATCCTGCTCGATCAACTCGGGCGTACCACGCACCTTCGACAACTGCTCGGAGCCGAAGGCCGAGACGTAGCGCGGATATGTCTCCGTCAGAATGAAGCGCCATTCCTTCGCTCCTTCGGATCCGAGTCGGATCGCAATGAGGCGGTTCGCCTCCAATAGCTTGGCGAACGGATCTCCGCGGACATTTTCCTCCTGCGTCGCGATTCGAGATCGTACCTCGTCGCCGGTGAGCTCGCCTGCCCGATCGATCAGCTGCGCGAGTTCATCTTCGGTTCGTGCTCGCCTGCCCGGCGCTGTTCCGCGCCTTTCCGACAGAGTCTGGTCGATGGCTTCACGTGTGATGTCGTCACTCCCTTCGCTACCCATGACTTCATCGAGGAGTGATCTGTCGATCGATAGCAGCGCTGCCCTCTGCTCCGCACGCGGAGTGTCGTCGCCGTATAGCCAGTCCATCACGAAGCCGAACTGCAGGCTCGCGGCGAACGGCGACGGCGAATCTGTCTGCACGCTGTGGACGCGAATATTGCCGGCCGCAATTTCCGCCAGTGTTTCCTTCAATCCCAGCATGTCGAATGCGTCCTGCAGAACTTCACGGTATGTCTCGACCAGAATCGGAAAGCTCGGGAACTGCCTCACGACCTGGAGCAGATCGAGCGATTTCAACCGCTGGAGCCAGAGCGGCATGCGACGCCGGGGATTCCCGCGGGGCAGCAGCAGCGCTCGCGCCGCATTCATTCTGAATCGTGCGCCGAAAAGAGACGTCGAGCCCACTTCTTCCAGCACCAATTGCTCGGCTTCCGCTCCGGACAGACCGAGCAACGATTGCAGCGGTATGCTCATGCCGAGATCCGGCAGCCGCAGCATGATGCCGTCGTCCGTCGTCTGCACTTGTAGATCGGTGTCGTTGATCGCCTCGCGCACCCGTTGGGCAAGCGCCATCCCCCATGGTGCGTTGATTCTTCCGCCAAACGCGGCATGAATGACGATGCGGACGGCACCCGTTTCATCTCTGAATTGCTCGATGACGATGTTTCGGTCATCGGGCACTATTCCCGTGGCCGCTCGCTGCAACGCAACGTATTTCACGAGCGAGCTGGCGGTCGCGGCATCACAGCCATACTCGGTGGCCAGTCTCTCCTCGTTCGGAGCCTCAGCCAGCTCGCGGCGTAGCGCCCCAACGCGATGGCTCAGCATCAGCGACCGCGCCATGTACTCGCCGTGCCAGAACGGCATCCGCGCCGGCGTGCCCGGCGCGGGCGTTACGACTACGCGGTCATGCTCGATCGCGGCAATCCTCCACGTCGATGAGCCAAGCTGAAACACATCGCCCGTCCGCGATTCGTGCACGAACTCTTCATCCAGCTCTCCGAGTCGCGTGCGATCCGGAAGATTCACCGTGTATAAACCGCGATCGGGAATCGTCCCACCGGAGATCACCGCCGTCATGCGCGCCGCCCGGCTTCCGATGAGCCTGTCATTCACGCGATCCCACGTAATTCGCGGCTCCAGTTCCGCGGCAATGTCGGACGGATACTTCCCGGACAACATCGCCACCACTTCATCGAACGCACCGCGCGTCACCTGGTGATACGGATAGGCTCGTCGCACCAGCCGGAACAGGTCTTCGCTTCGCCAGTCATCGACCGAGACGGCGGCTACGACCACCTGGGCAAGCACATCGAGCGCATTCTGCACAACGTGGGTAGGCTCCACGTCTCCGGCACGCATTGCCGCGACTATCGCCGCGATCTCCAGCGCGTCGTCGCGAAAGGTCGGTACCAGTATTCCGCGGCTCGGTACCCCGAGCGTATGGCCGGCGCGCCCGATTCTTTGCAGCGCCGCGGCGACACGCTTCGGTGATTGCAGCTGTATCACGAGATCGACCGACCCGATGTCGATCCCCAACTCGAGGGAGCTGGTAGTGATGAGAGCGCGGAGAGATCCCGCCTTCAGGCGTTCCTCCAGGGCGAACCTGCGCTCCCTCGCCAGCGAACCGTGATACGGGAGCGCGATCTCTTCCTCGGCGAGAGCGTTGACGCGCGCCGCAATCTTTTCCGCCTGCGCGCGGTTGTTGACGAACACCAGCGTCGTATTGGATGCCCGGATGTGTCGCAGAACGAGTGGGCCAACCGCGGGCCAGATGCTGCCGCCGATGTTTCCGAGATCAGCGACGGGGGATTCCACCGCGATCTCCATCTCCTTCGTCATGCCGCAATCGACGATCGTCACCGGACGGAATGCCGGTGTTCCGGATGTACCGGTCTCGCAGCCGCCGAGGAATCGCGCCACCTCTTCGAGTGGGCGTTGCGTCGCGGACAGGCCTATGCGCTGGGGTGGCCTTTCGACCAGCGCTTCGAGCCTCTCCAGCGTCAACGCCAGATGGGCCCCGCGCTTAGTGCCTGCTATCGCATGAATCTCGTCGACGATCACAGCGCGAACTCCACTGAACATCCCGCGCCCCTTGAGCGTCGTCAGCATGATGTTGAGCGACTCAGGCGTGGTGATCAGAATGTGCGGAGACTTTCGAAGCATTCTTGCGCGCGCCGAGGCCGGCGTGTCGCCCGTGCGAACCGCGACGCGAATCTCGGGGAGCTCCTTTCCTTCTGCCGCAAATCGCTCACGAAGTTCGGCGAGCGGCCTCTCCAGATTTCTCTGAATGTCGTTGTTGAGAGCCTTGAGCGGCGAGATGTAAAGAAGGTGCACCGCGTTCGAGAGCGGCTCTTTCGTTCCGCGAACGATCAGCTCGTTCAGCTCCCACAGAAACGCCGCCAGAGTCTTGCCGGTTCCGGTGGGGGCGAGTATGAGCGTGTGGGATCCGCTCGCGATCGCCGGCCAGCCCTCACGCTGCGGGTCGCTCGGCTTGCCGAAAGTCTCCTTGAACCACCGCCGTACGACGGGATGAAGGCGCGCCAGCATGGAGGGACTACTAGTCACATCACGGGCCCGTGGACAATTCTCGAGTGGGTTCTAGAGTACGCGCCTCAGCTTCTGCGCCCCCCACTCGAGAATCTTGCCTGAGAGGGGGCGTTTTCTGAACTCATCGAGCTTTATCTCCTTGGACCACTTTATGTCATCCATGAAGACCGAGTCCATCTGTGCTCCGATGTGGCGGTCGAGTGTCACCAGCAGCGACTCGTTATTGAAGGATAGCGAGCGGTTATCGAAGTTCATGGACCCGACATAGGACCACATGCCGTCCACCACCATGCTCTTCGCGTGCATCATGGTCGGCTGGTACTCGTAGATCTTCACGCCACCTTCGAGGAGTTTCTCGTAATAGGTCCGCCCCGCGTACCACGTCGTCTTAACATCCGTTTTATCACTCACAGTGAGAACCCGGACGTCTACACCTCTTTTTGCTGCCGCGAGGAGTAGCTGCAGAAAACTCTCGCCCGGAACGAAGTATGAGTTGCTGATGTAGAGCGTTTTTCGCGCGCCGGCGATCGACAGCGCCAGAAATCTTTCCGCCGGTGTGCTTCCCGTGCTTGGAATGCTGTGCATCAGTCCGGCCTGCACATCGCCGACATCGGCGAAAGAGCTCCTTGGAAAGAACACGTCGCCCGTCAGCAGCTCCCCGGTCGACTCAGCCCAGGCCGCGACAAAGGCCGCCTGCAGTGCTCCCACCGTGGGTCCCTCGAATCGCACGTTCGTCTCGCGCCATTGGTCCTCGTGGTGGCCGTCTCCAAGCCAGTAGTCGGCGAGCCCGAAGCCGCCGGTGTAGCCGATCTTTCCGTCGACCACGACCACGCGAACATGTGAACGCTGGGCCGCCTTCTGCAGTGTATACCAGCGAAGAGGCCTCAGCCACCTGACCTCGACGCCGGCGCGTTTGAGACTGTCGCGCCACTCCCGTTTGAGCGGCTGGGACCCGAACGCATCGAGCAGTAGCAGCACGCGCACTTTGTGCTGCGCACGGTCGATCAGATACTTCGCCATCGTATCGGCGACCGCGCCGGGCTGTGAGTAGTACATCTGCACCGTTACGGTATGCTCGGCTGAGGCAATGTCCTTCCACAATTGAGGATACGTGCCATTTCCGTTCAGCAGTATCTGAACGTTGTTGCCGGGGTCGATGTGTGTTCCCGTAAACAGCTCAATGGTCCGGGGGAACAGGGGATCCTCGACGCTCGGCGGGCCGTCCTTGTCGCCTTCCGCGATTACGCTGGTAACCGGTGTGTCGTGCGTCACCGACAGAATGCCGATTAGAGCCAGAATCAGCCCGAACAGAACGAGCGCTGCGATTGCGATGTACTTGATCAGTGTCATATTCTCTCTGCATGACCTTCGTGGCCCGTCGGCGAATCGCGACGCGTGCTATCGTTCTCGACCGCTCCCTTGAATCGCTCCCGATCTTTCGCCTGAGCGACTCCGCCGAGGACACGGCAATTTCCTTCTCTCCAGAGAGCGGTGGCCGGTGGCGTGTTCTCCCCAGTCCGGGCGACCGCCTGCCCGGAACCTTCGATCAGGACGTGTACATCGAGCTCCTGCATCGTTACCACGAGGCAGGAGCTCCCGAAGATGGGGTGATAAGCTTTACGCTCCACGCCTTTCTGCGTTCCATCGGTCGGCGTGTCGACGGCAGAACGTACGAGCAGCTTCGATCCGCTTTGACAAGACTCGAGCGGACAACTCTCGAGTCGAGCGGAGTGTACGTTGCGGCAAAAGAAGGACAGCCGCTAGAAGGACGCTTCACCATTCTATCCTCGGTTTCCATCGCGCGTCGGCGCCTGGCCGAGCGCGAGCAATTCACCCTGTTTCCAGTGCTGGCGGCGTCGGAACCCGGCGACGCCCACGTCACAATCGGTCCCGTGATCCGCGCGAACATCGCGGCGGGACACACCGTGACGCTCTCCGCAATGCACTACATGTCGCTCACCAATCCCGTGGCCCGACGGCTTTACCGCCTGCTCGAAGTAGCGAGAGAAGAGGGAATGGTAACCTGGAGAGTACCCCTCGCTGCCCTCGCCGAGCAGCTGCCTCTGACCCAGCGGTATCCCTCCCATTTGCAACGAGTGCTCCAGCCCGCTCACGAGATGCTGCTGGCGGCTGGTCTCCTTCGCGACGCGACGTTCAGACAGCTGAACCGGGACTGGCTTGTGGATTACGTACTTGCCTCCCGTGTCCCTTGAGCGAGATGTTCCGCTGGTGCCTTTTGTGCGTCAATGAGGAACAACTGACTTACCGAAGGCGTATCTATTAGGTTAACGCCCTCTTCTCTTTACCTAGAGCCGTATGTCTCGACCCAGAAAAAGCCTGCTCTTCGGCCTCGCTCTGATTCCGCTATTGGCCGGCGGCTTCGTATTTCAGCAGCACGAGAGCCAGCAAGGCGCTCGTTTGCTCGACCAGGTTCTCAACATCGTATCCAGCCGCTTCGTCGATACCGTCGACGCCGCAACTCTTTACGAGAAGGCTGCCCGCGGACTCGTCCACGAGCTGAACGATCCTTACAGCATCCTGCTCTCCCCGAAGGAGCTTTCCACCTTCAACGCGCAGACGAACGGACGCTACGCGGGCATCGGAATGGAGATCGCCGAGACTCAGGGTTTCATCACGGTGCAGCGCGTATTCCCGCACACACCAGCGGAGCAGGCAGGCGTGCAGGAGGGCGATCGCATCAACTTCATCGACACGACCAACATTCGCGGCTGGACCGTCTCACAGACGTCCGATGCGTTGAAGGGAAATCCCGGCAGCAAGGTCCTGGTCAAGTTCTCCCGGCCCGGCGTGCCTGAACTGATACCGATCGCTTTCACTCGCGCCGTCATCAATATTCCAGCCGTTCCTTACGCGATCATGCTCGACGGCAGGGTGGGCTACATCCCGATCCTCCAGTTCAACGAGAGCGCGAGAGACGAGCTCGAGAGCTCGATTACCCGCCTCTCACGTCAGGGCGCGAAGGGAATCGTCATCGATCTGCGCGGAAATCCCGGGGGCATCCTCGATCAGTCGCTGAGCGTCAGCAACCTCTTTCTCAAGAAGGGGCTGCAGATCTCGAGTATCCGCGCCCGCAACGGCGAGAATCAGAGTTTCGTCGCCACCGATGATCCGGTGGCGCCGACGATTCCGCTCGTGCTTCTCACGGATGGGAGAAGCGCTTCGGCTTCAGAGATCGTCGCTGGTGCTCTACAGGATCATGACCGGGCTCTGATTGTCGGAACGACTTCGTTCGGCAAGGGTCTGGTGCAGTCGGTGTTCCCGCTCGAAGGCGGTTACGCCCTCAAGATGACGACTGCCAAGTGGTACACCCCGAACGGCCGCTCCATCCAGAAGGAACGCAAGCTTCTTCCGAATGGCGATTTCGTGGAAGTGATGCCCGATTCTCTCGAGACTGATTCGGCTCGCCGCTCGCGTCCTGCGTTCAAATCGGATGCCGGCCGCATCGTATACGGTGGTGGAGCGATCACCCCCGACATCATCGTGCGTCCTGACACGCTGACGACAGCGGAGCAGAAAGTGTTCAACACGTTCGCTCCGAAGACAACTGACGTAAGAGTGACGCTCATGGACTACTCGCTCGAGTTGAAGAAGACGGTTCGCCCTGACTTTACGGTGCTGCCGGCGTGGCGCGAAGAGTTCTACCGCCGCCTACAGGCGAAGGGAGTCACGATCGATCACGCACAGTACGAGCAGGCTGGTTCAGAGATCGACCGACTGCTTGGCAACACCGTCGCGCGGTTGGCATTCGGTGACTCCACCGCCAAGCGGCGCAGTGTACCGGAAGACAATCAGTTGATGCACGCGCTGCAGGTCCTCAAGCAGAGCGCGTCGCAGAAGGATCTTTTTCTCATCGCTCAGCGGGAGCAGGCGGCTTCTGCTTCCGCCTCGGCTCGCCAGTAATTGAAACGGGGCTGACTGAGACGGACGGAATTAAAAGCTCCGGCGGGACACTCCCCGCCGGAGTTTTTTCGTCTATGGCCAGCGGTGCTTGTTCGAGTACTTGCTGCCGAATACCTGCAGAAGGGTAGGCTTTGGATCTTCGGTCCTCACAATAGCGTCTAGCCTGTCGGCCAGGACGATCGGCCGGGTGAACTCCCGGTATCTACGGTAGCCGTGGCAGAAACAAAGCGGTCCCTTCCGCGTAATGTCTCCCAGCAGGATATCCGGCTCCCCGAAGATTGTCATGGCGTAAAAAAAGTTGAGGGTGCGCGGCCTGGGAAGGTCACTTTGACGGACGTTTCGAGGGAGGCTGCCGTGCTTTCCCCACTGGACATCGATCTGAACCTGGGCCCGGGGCCACTCAGCATGAAGGATCTGTCCGTGCCAGTAAGTCCAGACGTCGGTAGGGGCGTAAGTCGAGTCGTAGCCTACCCATAGGACCTCTTCGTCAGTCGGGACTGTGAACGGAATCCACGATCCATGGACGTCGTCCCGCCACAGCAAATGGTAGGCAATTATCCGCCGGACGGGGTGGAGAACGGCTACCACCCGTTCGAGCGGGAACGTTTCGTCCCGTTGCAGGTATAAGACCGGTGCCAGGCGCCGTGCCAGGAGTGCTCCGCTATCCGTTGGTGCAAGGGCGTCAGGCAGATTGGCCGGTCGGAGCGGTATGTGAGCATGCGGGCCGCAGGCGGTAAGAAAGCCGAGGGCCAGCCCGGCGCAGATCCGCTCCCGAATCTGGATGGCTTTTCTTTTCAATGGATAGCCGTCAAGAACGTCCACCTCACCATGCGACGCCTACCGCGCAGCGCCGTGTCGAAGTACTGGAGAGCTCATGCGCAAGCCACGTCCGAACGCGTACAATCCCGCCCAAGCCCTATTTCTCATTAGCAACGACCGCACTGGGTCTCCTTTAAGCTGCCCCTCGTGCGCTGGATCCATTGAGCGCGACCCGCTGAAGATTCCCCCGCCACCCTATACGCACGTGACTCTCCGCTGCAAGAGCTGCGGACGATCAGCACATTACGTGGCTGGGGCGGCCTAGAGTCAAAGGCCTGTTGCACAAAACTTGCCCTCCTCTGCGGCTGCCGGATGGTTAGTGCGTCACGCGAAAGTCCGGCGAAGCGAAGCGTGTTTTTCACGGTCGCTAGCCATTCGTAGACGCTCCACAGATTGCCCTGCGGGGGAGAGGATTAGTTCAATGGCACGCATCACTGGAACGGTCAAATGGTTCAACGACGCCAAGGGATTTGGCTTCATTTCACGCGAGGGTGGTCCGGACGTCTTTGTCCATTTCAGCGCGATCAGTGGGTCTGGATTCAAATCTCTCGCTGAGGGCGACAAGGTGGAGTTCGAAGTAGTCCAGGGTCAAAAGGGACCTCAGGCCGCGGACGTCACGAAAGCACCCTGACAACTTTCGCTTCCATTCCAGAAAAAGCCCCGCTTGGCGGGGCTTTTTTGCATCCGTGCCAACCAAAAAGTTTTCCACAGGCGGCATTTGATTTGCTTTCATGCAATCTTCCGGTAGCTGACTCGGAACTGGAGGTTCGGATGGCCGCAATCTGGAAGGGCTCGCTGACATTCGGACTCGTCAACATTCCGATCGAGCTCAAGACTGCGGTTCGAGCGGACCATATCAGCTTCCGGCTCCTCCACGAGCAGGATCTCTCTCCCGTCAAGTACGAGCGAGTCTGCCAGAAGGAAGGAGAACCGGTCCCATGGAATGAGATCGTGAAGGGCTACGAATACGAGAAAGGAAAATTCGTCGTCCTGACTGACGCGGATTTCAAGGCGGCCGCGCTCGAACACTCGAAGACGATAGATATTCTCGATTTCGTGAAGGAAGGCGAGATCGACCCCCGCTACTTCGAGACTCCGTATTATCTCGTCCCCGGCAAGGGCGGCGACAAACCGTATGCACTGCTGCGCGAAGCCATTCGCCAGACTGGGTCCGTCGGGATCGGCAAGATCATCATCCGCCAGACACAGCACCTCGTTGGCGTAAAAGTCATTGGTGATGCCCTCGTACTCGAGATCATGCGATTCGCCAACGAGCTCGTCGATGCGAGCGATTTCAACTTCCCGAGTCGCGACGCCGTTCGCCCACAGGAACTCCAGATGGCGGAGCAGCTAGTCGGAAACCTGGCCGAACCCTTCGACCCGACTCGCTACACCGACGAATATCGGGCGAATCTGATGAGAATCATCAAGGCCAAGATGAAGGGGAAGAAGCCCAAGCTCGAGGAGCCGGAAGGAGAGCCCGCTGACAGCGGAGTGCTCGATCTGATGTCGCGCCTGCGCGCAAGCCTCGAGGAAGGCAGCGGAAAGAAAGGCGCTGCGAGGACAAAACGAAAAACCGTCGCCGCCCATCGTAAACCCGTGAAGGCGAAGAAGGCAAAGACCGCCTAGAACGCCATGGCCGTCAAAACGAGTAGCGGTCCAAAGGGGCGTGCCCGCGCCCAGCTCACCGAGTACCGGCGGAAGCGGGACTTCGGCCTGACGCAGGAGCCGTCTGGAGAGGTGACATCCGCTCCCGCCCGGCCGGGACGACTTCGATTTGTCATACAGAAGCACGCTGCCCGTCAACTCCACTTCGATTTGCGGCTCGAGCTCGACGGAGTGATGAAAAGCTGGGCCGTTCCCAAAGGCCCGAGTCTCGATCCATCGGTGAAGCGACTGGCAATGCAGGTCGAGGATCACCCGATCGACTACAACACGTTCGAGGGTACGATTCCGCAGGGCGAATACGGCGGTGGGACCGTCATGCTCTGGGATCGAGGAACGTACTCCGCCGACACCGCCACGTCTCCCGATAAAGAGGAAGACGCGATTCGTGAAGGGTTGAGACGCGGGGATCTCAAGATCACCTTCAATGGCGAGAGACTGCGCGGCTCGTACGCCCTCATTCGCATGAAATTCGCGCGCAATGGCTCATCGGCCTCCAAGCCACAGTGGCTTCTCATCAAGCACCGTGATGAATTCGCGAGTAGTGGAGACGTTGTTGCGGCGAACATGACATCGGTAGATACGAACCGAACCATGGAGGAGATTTCATCTGGAAAAAGCAAGGTCTGGAATAGCAACCGCGAGCCGAAGAAGGCCGCCGTGACATTGTCGCAACCGAAGAAAGTTGGGACGGCATCATCTCACCCAAAGCTTTCGTTCAAGTCTCTCGAGCCGATGTACGCAAGCATCGGCACCGAGATTCCAGGCAAAGGTTGGACTTTCGAGCCCAAGTACGACGGCATTCGCGTTCTCGCTTTTGCGACGCCGACCGAGGTAAAGCTCATTACCCGGAACGGCAAGGACAAAGCGGAGCAGTTCCCCGAGATCGTCTCAGCCCTGAAGAAGCTCGCGTCCCAGACCAAACGCCCTCTAGTCCTTGACGGCGAGATCGTAGCGCTGGTCGACGGAGAGCCGGCGAGATTCCAGGAGCTGCAGAGCCGCATAAACGTCAAGCAATCGCAGTTGATCGCGCGATATTCGGCTGCGACGCCCGCCGCGCTCATCCTCTTCGATATTCTCATGGACGGCGACGATGTTCTGATCGGGGAGCCGTGGACCGAGCGCCGTGCGCGGCTGCTGAAACGTGTTGGTAAACGCACATCGACCTACCTGCGCGTCACCGAGTCTATCGAGGGCGATGGCAAAAAAATGCTCGAGAAAGCCCGCCGGCAGGGGTGGGAGGGCATCATGGCCAAGCGCATGGATTCCCGCTACGAGCCGGGAAAACGGACAAAGTCATGGCTCAAGCTCAAAATCGAGTTCCGGGAAGAGTTTGTGGTCGGCGGCTACACGGAGCCGCGCAAGAGTCGCGAGAAAATCGGGGCATTGCTGCTCGGCTACTTTGACGGTGACCGATTCATCTACGTTGGAGCCACTGGTGGAGGGTTCACTCGGCAGAGCCTGAACGATATGTACAGGCGCCTCAAGCCCCTGGAGCGGAAAACATCACCATTTGAAGAAACCCCAAAGACCAGTGAGAAGGCTCATTGGGTCAAGCCCGAAGTCGTGGTAGAAGTGAAGTTCAGCGAATGGACCGCGGATCGTCGCTTGAGGCAGCCCATTTTTGTTGGCGTCCGCGATGACAAGGCCGCGAAGGATGTCGAGATTGAGCCTCCGAGCGTGCAGCGAAAAACAATTCGGGGCGACGCGATCGCGAAGCGCCGAGCCCGGCCGAACGTTCCCGCCCGGGCAAAAGTCGCGACCAGAACTTTGGCCCCCAAAGACCGGCCCTCCCGGGCCAAATCCGTCAAACCGCTCGAAAGAGTCGATAAGAAAGCCATCATGGGGCAGCTCTCGGCGATCGAGGATGCCGGCGGAGACGGAACTCTCGACCTCGGCGGTGGAAAAACGCTCAAGATCTCCAACCTGGACAAGGTTTTCTTTCCGAAGGAGAAGTACACCAAGGGCGATGTGATGCGCTACTACACGCGCATCGAGGACTTCATCCTTCCGACGATCAGGGATCGTCCGCTCGTTCTCAAACGATTCCCAAATGGAATCGATGGGGAAAGCTTCTACCAGCAGAACGCGTCGGAGACTACGCCGCCCGAGGTCCGGGTCGAAGTGATAGAGGCCGCGGGGGGAGAGAAGCAGCGACGGTTCGTCGGCGGCGATCTGCTAACCCTTCTTTACACGATCCAGCTCGGCGCCATCTCCGTCGATCCCTGGCATTCGCGGGTCGGGTCGCTGGAGTACGCAGACTACACGATCATCGATCTTGATCCTGGGCCGCGCGCAAACTTCGCTCGCGTCGTTCAGATCGCGCGTTGGGCAAAGGAAGTGATTGATGGATTCGGCCTCCACGCCGCGATCAAGACTTCCGGAGCGACTGGGTTGCATATCTATCTACCGCTGCCGCCCAAAACACCAAACGAGGCAGCGACCCTCGTCGCTCAGATGATCGCAACAAAAGTTGCGGCTGCGCATCCGAAGGAGGCAACTATAGAGCGCTCCGTCAAAGCGCGCGGAGCCGCCACGGTTTACGTCGATTACCTGCAGAATATTCAGGGGAAGACGGTTGCCGGTCCCTATTGCGTTCGAGCGAAACCCGGAGCGACGGTCTCGACGCCACTCAAGTGGACCGAACTGAGGGATGACCTGGACCCGCACGATTTCCATCTCGGCAACGCGGCCGAGCGTTTTGAAAAGTTTGGCGATATCTGGAACGAAGCGATGAGAAAAAAGAATTCGCTTCGCGCGCTCATCTAGAGCGTTTTAGCGGCCGCCGTTTCCTACTTTGCGGAGGGGCAGCTCGATCTGTCCGCCTTCGGCTTCGCTCTGCTTCGAGGCATCTCCGAAGATCGGATCGCTCGACTCGTCGACCATGTGAGTGAGCTTGTAATAAAAGTGGAGCGAGTGAATCGGCGCCATGAAGCTGCGGTTACCGGCGCGAGAAATCGCGACAGCCTCCTCACGCACTCGGCGGGGTAGATCTCGCGCCGCCGGAAGTGCAAGAAGCCGCTGTATCTCCGTACTGTCTCGTGCGAGCAACGCCGCGCACAAACTGTCGAGATAGGCCAGCATAGCTACGGGGCCCCCAGTTCAGGATGTTTAGCCTTATGTACACATTGCAACTAATACACCGCGTCCGCAAGAGGTTCCGGTGGCTAAACCGGGTTATTACCGAGCTGTTACGAGTGTCACGGATAGAGAAAATCGAACCTCACACCGCGGTGCGGCCTACGCTTTTTCTTCGGTAAATACCGGAAAAGTTGAGCGGGCCTACCCCTTCCCTCACTGCGCCATTCGTCCATAGGTTCGACGAGCCAGGCAGCCTGGAGGGCACGCCGGAAGCTCGCTTTGTGCAAGCGTTTACCCATCAACAACTCATACATTTGCTGCAGCTCGCTGAGGGTAAACGTGGCGGGGAGGAGCCTAAAGGCGATGGGCGCCTGGTCGAGGCTGCTTTGGAGGGTTTTAGTCGCGCCTTCGACCATCGCGCGCTGCCGGGGAGGCAATGAGGGCAGATCCCCAATCTGAAACCAGGTATAGCTCGCGCGGGGCGCCGCCGTTTCGTGGGGAACGAGCCCGAGATAGGCCACCGAGACTTCAGCTTCGCTCGGGTGCCGTTTGCCGTCACCAAACGCGCCGATCTGCTCCATCCAGGTTGGCGACTCGCCGAGCGCTTCCTCGGCGGTGCTGGCTGCGGCGGCTTCGAGCGTTTCGCCGGTTTGCGGAGTTCGCCAGGGAAGCGACCATCGTTCCCGCTCGCTCGAGTTCCGCACCAGCAAAATCGCGAGCTCATTCCCCATCGCTGTCACCAGAACGGCATCGACAGTATAAAGGGCGGTCTTGGAAGGGCGTTCACGCATCGTTGATGCGAATTAGTCACTTTGTGTGACTAAAGTCAAGGTCGCATCAGCTGATTTCTTGTAGAGTGACGTCGGCGCTCAGCGGCGAACGTCTGGAGGCGGGCAACTAGTGATATAACAATGCTTCGATCGAATCGTCAACAGAAAATTTCCGAAATATTTTCTTTATTGGCGAGTCAACGATTCACCTCGAGAACGGCTCGGCTCAGGGGGCTCGGGCCGCTCTCTCCTCTCCCGTACCGCGGCTTACATATGGCGGTATGCTGATCGGCAGGTGACCGGAGATTTCCGATGTTCCGAGTAGTGCTCGCGCTGCCGCTGTCTGGGAAACTGGAAATCCACCCCACGCAACGAGATACGTGCCTACCCACGGCAGCTGCTGCAGCAGATACGGATTCCCGAACGCGACCACGATCGGTTTTCGCCCGCGCCGAACGAGCGTCTGAACGAAATCCATAAACGCCTGCGGCGCACTGGCGGTGAGTGCATCCCAGCTTTGCCCCACGTAGGAGCTGACGATCGTCACGTCGGCGGAATCCGCTGCCGCGATCAATCGAGGATAGTTGAGTGTGGCGTCCTCCGTCCCGACAAATTCGGTACGCAGATTTGGCAGGCCTGTTCGCAGCTCGGCGTTGAACGCGTTCCCAGCCGGAAGATCAGCGCGGCGCGCAACGGTGATGGAAAGCACTTTCGCACTTGCGGCGGCGAGCGGAATCTGCCTCAGCGAGTCTTTGACGAGCGTGATCGACTTCTCTGCAACCCGCCGCGCGATCTGCAGGTTGGAG
>DATHGO010000246.1:0-7880 GCA_035317585.1 Gemmatimonadaceae bacterium
TCTACCACCTTGCTGCGCCAGTCGTTTTTGTCACCGAACGTCGTGCGCAGGATCCGCGCGCCCAGCCACACGGCCGCCAGTGACAGCCAGTCATAACGTGTCGCCACCGAGAGGAAGAAGCCGATTCCGCCCATCGCCACATAAATGAGCGCGGTATAAAGCAGGTAATTGACGATGCTGAAGGTGGGCACAATCGTCTGCAGAATTCTCGAGAGCACGAACATGCACGCCACCACGCCGGCCATGTAAACGAAGAAGAGCTGGGTGTAATACAGAATCGGATTCACGGGCTTCGAAAACAGGAACCGATAGTAGCCCGTCTTGCGATCGGTCGAAACCATGCCATTGACAGCGATGAGAACCGCCACCGATACGATCGCGCTGGCAATCTGGAGCGTGAGGGTCCACGCAGGCGAACCCTGATTAGCCATTTGCTGCGCCATTGTGCTACGCAGCGGCAAGATGAACGCGTAGCCCCACAGGAACCCGATGAGGAGGATCGCAATTCCGCGGTCGATCGCGAAATCACGGACATGCCAAAGGGAGTATCTCGCCAGGCTCCAGCGGCTCACTGGGACTCTCCCACGGCTTCCCTGAACTGCTGCTCGAGCACCGAGCGCTGTGGGACGACGCTCGCGACGAGCGCTCCCTTGCCGATCAGGTCCGCTAGCGCAGCGTTGAGCTCCTGGATGCTCTGCACCGTCACATCGTATTCGCCCCGGCCGGCATCTTCCGCATCGGGAAACGCGGCGCGAATCAGGTCGAACCCGCTGGCGAGCGTCACTCTGAATCGCGTCGCCGCCGGCGCCGCGTGTTCGTACCCAGTGCTCACGAGGCGTTGCAGTCGTCCGCGGTCGATTATCGCGACGCGATCCGCCAGGCGCTGCAGCTCGTCGAGGTTGTGTGAGGCGATGAGTATCGTGCGGTCAGGGCGTCGCAGCTCCTCGACGATGTCGCGAAAACGCTGCGTCCACACCGGATCCAGCCCGTGAGTCGGCTCGTCGAGAACGAGGATCTGCTCGTCGCGCAGGAGCGCCTGCGCCAGACCGAGACGCTGCAGGTTTCCCTTCGACAGCGCCTTCACTTTCTTATCACGGTGCTCGGCGAGTCCGAGCAGATCGATGACGTAGTTCACCCGCTGCGGGATTTCCGAATAGGATAAGCCGGCCAGTGTCGCGTAGCGCACGAGCGCGGTGTCGGTGCGCCACTTCGGGTTTATGGCGATCAGCTCCGACAGGTAGCCGATTCCATTTCGCTCGACGTACTGCCTCGCGGGCAAGCCCTTGATCTCGACCGTTCCCGTCGTCGGACGGAGGTAGCCGAGCATCATCGCGATGAGCGTGGTCTTGCCCGCACCGTTCGGTCCGGCGATGCCGAGTATCTCGCCCTCCGCAACCACCAACGAAAACTCCTCGACCGCTTTGACTGAGTTGCCGAGGAGTGATTTGTAAATCTTCCCGACGTTCTTGAATTCGATCACAAGGGCGGCGGGGCGGCAGTCGTCGTTGTCGGTTGCAGGCACGCCTGCCACGCGCCGGTGCCGGCGTTGGTGATGAATTTCGTTCCTTCCGCCACGCGGTTGAGCCGCATCATCGTGCAGCCGAGGAAGCCTTGCGAGGCGCGATCCTGCGGATTGGCCGTGACAGCGCGCACGAAGAACCGGCGAGCGAGATCGTACTGACGGCTCGCGAAGAGAACGAGTCCCATCTCGCGCAGAGCGACCGAGTTTTTCGAATCGAGTCTCAGAGCGGTATCGAGCTGCGCCCTCGCGGTGGCGAGGTCGCCCTCCTCGCGCGCGATTCTGGCGAGGAAGATGTGCGGCTGAGGCGCATTGGGATCAGCGTTCACCGCCTTGGCGAATTCGCCGCGCGCCCGCTCGCGCTGACCGTTGTTCATCGCATCGATGCCGGCCGTCAATCCGCTGCTGGCCGAGCCGCGCCCATAGAACAGATAGCCACCGACAATCAGCACGACCACGACGGCGATCCCGATCCACACCGGCATCGAGAGCCAGCTGCGCCCGCCCGATTCCGCCGCGGCCAGCGCGTTCTGGACCATGGTGCGGCCAACTCCTCCACTTATCCCTGGGGCCTTGGTGCCGCTTCCACCGGTACTGCCACCTCCGGCTGCCGCCTCCGCGGACGCGAAGGAACCCGGCATTTCTATCGTCGGGGGCCCAGCCGAACTCCGGGCTGCGTAGGCTGGAGGTTGTCGGTACCCGCTGCCCGCTGACCGAGGTGCGTACGGTGATGGCGGCGGTGGCGGCGTTGACGGTTTCGATAGCTGCGCGGGACGCGATTGGCGCGGAGTGTATACCGGCGGACCCGGAGTCGCCGCCGCCGCCGCGGGCCTCACGGCCGCAGAACCAGAGACCGCCGACTCGAGCGACTTGAATCCATCGACGGCGGCATCCCCGTCGGCCTGCGTCGGTTTGTAGCTGGTGCGGTTAGCGCGGTCGCGCGCGGCGAGAAACTCCAGCAGCGCGTGGGCCTGGTCCAGCGTCACCAGCTCGGCCTGACGCGCTGCGCGAATCAGCTGCTGTCCGGTGAGAGAGGAATTGCCGACGAGCGCCTGGAGCGCGCTTTCGGCCCCAGCCCAGAGATCGATGATGTCGGCGGCTAGATCTTCGGCGGAGCGTGGTTTATCGAAGTGAGCCAGAACGGGGTGCACGCCGTTGAGCGCTGCGATCGCCGCCTGAGAGCTTTGCGGACTCATCTCAGGATGCGCAAAAGCCCTGCATCCGCGCTGCGACGAATGAAGCTCTCTGCATCCTGCTCCGGTTTTGGAGTCTCTTTGAGGCAATTCGCATCGCGCATCTTGTCGACGATTTCTTCCCACGTTCCTTCAAAGGTGTTGCCATCGTCGAGCTTGATGCGGTGCGACTCGGGCGTCGATCTCACATCGGCGAAGCTGGAAAGGAGCGCGCCGAAAAGCTCGAGCTGACCCTTCGCTTCGGTTTGAGTCGCGTCGATGTACTTCGCCTCGATCTCCGCCAGCATCTCGTCGATGTCGTCGAGGTCGCCCGAAAGATCGCGCAGCCTGTCCTCCCACGGACGCAGCTCGGGATCGTTGTCGCGCAGGCGATAGATCATCTTCTTCAGCTCGATCAATCTCCAGATGCCGAGCTCGTCCCAGTGATCATCGGGAGTCGAGCGGTCGAGATGATAGAGCGCGGCCTCGTAATCGCCGCGATCGTAGAAGATGTTGCCGAGGTAGATGCGCGCCTCGGTGTGATCGGGGTCCATCTGAAGCGCGCGCCGCAGAGTCGAGATCGCCGACTCATCATTCCCCAATCTGTGCTCCGCGTAGCCGATGCAGGACACGGCTTCCGCCGCATCGGGCGTCTGCTGCGCCGCGATCTCGAAGAACTGCTTGGATTCGTCGATCAGACCTTCGCGAAAAAGCGCGCGTCCGATCTGGAGCATCAGCTCGACGTCATCCTGGTAGCCCAGCTCCAGCGTGTGGCGGAAGCTGCGGAGCGCCTGCTCCTGCTGGCCGAATTTGAGAAGGGTCTCGCCCAGGCCGGCGAGCGCGTCCTCGTGGTCCGGATCGAGAACGAGCGCTTCCTCGAAGCTGCGTCGGGCCCACGCGTAGTCCTCGCGAGCGTGGTGGGCGTAGCCAACCCCTATATGGAGCTCCACAGAGTTCGGATATAGACCGAGTCCTTCTCTAAGTACGTCAAGAGCTTCGTCATACTGTCCTTCATTGTACAGTTGATGCGCTCTCTCGTCGTACTCTTCAGAACTCAAAAAAGGTGTTGGCATGACTACGCACCCTCCGAGGAGTCGAGTATAAGTCTATTGTACTCTTTAGACACTGCATTGTTCAAGGTAGTAACATCCCGCCGGAAACGGCTCAGGTGACGACCGCGATTTTTTCCGAGAAGCGCTGCCAGCTCCCGCTTTCGAGAGCCTTGTCGATCTCCGAAACGGCTTCCTCCAGCTCGTCCTCCCTGGTGAAGAAGTGAGGGGCAATCCTGATACCAGCGCCCACGCGGTAGTCGACCAGGATGTTCCGCGACAGCAGGTGTTGCGTGACCTCATATCCGTGCGGAACATCGATTGCCACCGTCCCGCCACGACGGGCAGGGTCGCGCGGCGCATTCACGGTGTAGCCACGGGCGTCCGCCAGCTCGATCAGGCGTGAGGTGAGGCGAACGCTCTTCTCTCTGATGGCGGCAACTCCGACGCGGCGCAGAATCTTCGGCCCCTCCGCGGCGGCGTAGAGAGCCGGAATCACCGGCGTTCCGTTCAGCCAGCGGAACGCGCCAGTGGTGTATTCCATGGAACCTTCGAATGCAAACGGACGCGAGTGCGCCTGCCAGCCCGTGAGGGCCGGTTTGAGCTGATCGCGGACGGTCGGACTCACGTAAAGGAAGCAGCCACCGGGTCCGCCGCAGAGCCATTTAAGTACGCCACCCGTAAGAAAATCCGCCTTGCTCCGTTTCACGTCAACCGGTACGATCCCGACGGCGTGAAAAGAATCGAGCGAAACGAGCGCGCCCACGTCGTGCGCGTGCCGGCAGATCTCGTCCACATCCATTAGAAAGGCGCTCCGAAAGAGCACGTGCGAGACGGCCACGAGGCGGGTCCTTTCGTCGATTGCGTCCAACAGTCTGTCGCGATCGATCGTCAATCCGTCGTCCGACCTCACGCTTACGACGCGCGCGCCGAGCCGCTTCGCCATCTCCGAGTAGGCGTAGCGGACGGATGGAAAGTCGAGCTCCGTCATCACGACGGTATCCCGCTCCTTTGAGAAGTCGATGGACGAGAGCACGGCAGTCTGCGCGATGGTGGCGTTCGGCATCATCACGATCTCGCCATCGTCCGCATTAATGAGCGGCGCGATCTCGTTGCCGACGTCGACAGGAAGCTCCCACCAGCCGCGGTTCCACGCTTTTACGCCGAGCTCACCCCAGTCGCGCGCGTACTCGGCCAGCTTCTCCGGGACGGTGCGCGGCATCGGTCCCAGAGAGTTGGAGACGAGGTAATTCGTCTTCCCGAGAATCGGGAATTCCTCTCTGAAGGCGAGCAACGGGTCGCGCTGCTGGCCCGTGGCGGGTTTCACGGTCAAATGCTCTCGTCCCGGCTCACTGACCCTTTCGAGAGGCGTCGCGCATGGCGCGGAATTCCGCGTCGGCGTTCCAGGTGGGAACAGTGCGGGCGTTGCCAAGGGAGAGCCCAAAACGGTACACGATGTCGGCGAGCTGCGCCGCGCCACTGAGGTCCATACCCGGACGGTACTCGTCAGACGGCTGGTGATATCGATGGGCAGTGTAGTCTTCCGCCTGCTGTAGCCCCCAACCGGCTGTGTGGCCCACGATGTCGTCGCCGCCTCCGATGGAGACCGAAGGAATTCCGGCCTTCGCAAAGGAGAAGTGATCCGAGCGATAAAAGTGTCCCTGCTCCGGATGGGCGTCGGGAGATAATCGGATTCCGTCGGACTTTACGAGCTGAGCGAGCGCGGGACCGAGTGAGCTCTTGTTGTCACCCATGACGTTGAGATCGCGAACGCGGCCATTGACGGGCACGATATCCATGTTGAGAGCGGCCACGATCTTCGAGGCAGGCACCGTCGGGTGCTCACCGAAGTAGGCGGAACCCAGCAGACCCGATTCCTCGGCGGTGACGAACACGAACAGCTGCGAGCGTCGCGGCTTTATTCCCTCGGCGGCGGCGTGCGCAATGGCCAGGATCGACGCGACACCGGAGGCGTTGTCCACGGCGCCGTTGTAAATCGAGTCGCCGTTGACAACGGGGCCGATCCCGAAGTGATCCCAGTGTGCGCTGTAGGCGACGTACTCATCACGCACTTTGGGGTCTATTCCACGTACGAGTCCGACGACGTTATTGGCAGCCATGTGCTGAAGGCTGTTCCTCATGGATGCGTCGATGATGATACCGGTCGACACCGGCCGGAAATCGCGCGACTCTGCTTGCTGGCGCAGCTGCGACATGTTCAGGCCCGCCTGGGCCAGCAACGCGGTTGCAGCGCTGTCGGTAATCCACCCACGAACGCCTATTGGCGCGGGTAGAGAAGGATCGCGCAGAAGGAGACGGTGCTCGGTCGAGTTGGAATTGACCACGACGTGCCACGGATATCCGGCGCGCTCCGTCGTGTGGACGATCAACATACCCGCCGCCCCGCGCCGCTCGGCTTCCTCGTACTTATAGGTCCAGCGTCCGTAATACGTCATCGCCTTTCCGCCGAAGAGATTCGGCTCGGTAGCCGTGGCGGGCGGATCATTCACCAGAACGAGAAGAATTTTCCCGCGAACATCGGTGTCTTTATAGTCGTCCCACTTGTACTCGGGCGCGGTGGCGCCGTATCCGACGTAGACCAGCTCGCCATGCGCGGAGCTGGCATCGGTCGCGGAGCCCGGCCAGACGACGACATCGTCGGTAAAACGGAGATTGGCGTTGGCTTTGCCTGACGCGGTGACCTTGATGGTGCTCGGATCTGCTTTTACGACATCGATTGGGACACGCTGGAAGTACGAGCTGTCACCAACGCCGGGCTTTACGCCGAATGCCTGGAGCTGGGTGGCAATGTATTCTTCGGCGATTCGTCCGCCGCGGGTCGCCGGCGCCCGGCCTTCGAGCAGGTCGGAGGAGAGAAAGCGAAGATGCGCATCGATTTCCTGGGGGGTGATGCGGCTGCGTTCATTGTCGGTCTGCGCATCCGCCATCGAGGCTGAAACGATGGAGACAAGCGCGACCGACAGGAGAACGGTGGGACGAGTCATCGATTTACTCGGAGTGTGTGGTGTACGTCAGTACATTATAGCTTCCCGCACCCAACGTTAGCATGGCCCGCCAGACTCCCCGAAGCGTGAAACGAGCAACTCCCTCCAAGCCGCGCCGCAAGGTGCACAAGGTAGCGCTCGTCCTCGGCGGCGGTGGACTCAAGGGGTTCGCCCACATTGGCGTTTTCCGGGCTCTCGAAGAGATGGGAATCGAGCCGGCAGTGGTGGCGGGCACGAGCATCGGCGCGCTCATTGGTGCCGCCTACGCTCGGGGAATGAGTGTCTCCGAGATGACCGATCGGGCCCGGGCGCTCAAGCGCCGCGACCTTTTTCGCCTCAACCGGATGGGAATGCTGCTCGAGCGGCAGCACTCGCCGGCGATATACCTCGAGGAGCCGCTCCGAACCATCGTGAAATCGATTGCGGGTGAGAAGCGGTTCGATCAGCTGAAAAGAAGCCTGCTCGTCAACACCGTCGATATTCAGCGCGGCTCGCAGGTGGTGTGGGGACTGCCCGGGCTGCGCGACGTGAATGTTGCCGAAGCGGTCTATGCATCCTGTGCCCTGCCCGGGTTTTATCCGCCAGGTGTCGTCGGCGGAAGACTGTGCGTCGATGGCGGCGTGCTCGACAACCTTCCCGTGTCGATCGCGGGCCGGGGGATGGACGCCGTGATCGCGGTCGACACGGGGTCGAGCGATCTGGAACCGGAAAACGACATCGCGACTGCCGGTTTCGCGTCGATCTACGTGCGGGCGGCGACGACCATGATGCACGCGCTTCAGCTGGCGCCCTTTGCCACCTGGACGCGTCCTCCAATGATCCTGATCAGGCCGAAGGTCAATCACATCGGCTGGTTCAGCTTCTCGCACACCGACGAATTACTCGAAGCCGGCTACACGGCGGCGATGGAAGCCTGCAAGCACTATGAGGAGTGCATCACCTGGGGGATCGGCGTGTTTCCCCGCCGGGCGATGCAGATCAGGGTCGACCGCGAGAAGTGCATCGGGTGCACGCTCTGCACCGCGCTGGCGCCGGACGTGATGGCGATGGATTCACACCAGAAAGCGTATCCGCTCACGCCGGTCGTGGAGTGGTCGCCGGCGGATGGTGATTTCGTGCACCACTGCCCGACGCT